>JAJXUZ010000008.1 GCA_021782355.1 Microcaldota archaeon
AACGATTCATCTTCTTCAATTTTTAATTCTTTAAATTTATAGAATTCATTAATTACGCTTACTCTAGACAATCCATCTATAATGGTAGATTCTCCCACTCCCATCCGTAAGTTTCCAACTAAAAACCTAATAATTATTTTTGATTCAATTGGAGAGGAATTACTCAGTAATTCACAAATAAGTTTGATTTTACTTTCTTGGCTTTTTGCTCCACTGATAGTGGCAATTTTATAAAAATTATCATAAACTTTCTTAACATCAAGCGATTGGCTTGCAAATGACATTTGTTTTTTATTTTCTAACAATTCAAATGCGCAAGTTCCCAAATCTCCTGTTTTTCTATAAATGGTTTCTATTTGAGATATGCTTACTCCACTAACAATTGAAATTGCTTGTTGAGCCAATTTATCTCCAATTCCAATTTCAATTCCATAAAATTCCGGTGTTAAGCTTCCAGAAAGCAAATAACTGATTATTTTTGCCTCGTGTGGAGGCAACCCATAAAAAAGCCGAGCGATTTCTTGAGCTAGTTCTAATCTTTTAGAAGTTTTTTCCAACTTAGAAAATACATTTGCTAATTTTAAAAATTCCATTTTGTATTTTTTATAATGTTTAGATGCTATTTTATACTCATTTGATTATTGAATTTATATGCAAGAATTTCCTTTTAAATCCTCGAATAATCCAAATCGTTTCAAGTCATTAACTTCTTCTGCATTAAAATCTCGTTGGTCACCTTCAATATTAAAACAAACTCAAAATCCCAGAAGACTTTCATTAAATAATATCAAATCAGTTAATTCTGCATATTCATCAAACGTTTCAAAATCACTTAGCCAATACTCTCGATTACCTCAGGTACGCAATGCTTTTGGAGCAAGAGTTTCCAATCAAAATAAGAATTCGGGTTTTTTCTCTAAAATCTTAACTGAAAGTTCAAATTACTTAAAAGACAAAACAAAATTACTTTATACCGACCCCATACTTTTCCTTGCAGAGATAAATCCGTTTGTTCCCTCTGACATTTTAGAAAGTGGAATAAAGTCTTTAGGAATCAAATTGGCTACCCATCCTCAATACCATCCCCTAATGATTTCTACTGCTGTACGTACTGGTAAACTAATGAATTCCAATTCTTCAAACATATCGATTAACAACCAAATTAACTCAGAAAAATCAGTTAATTCATCCTTCCGCCCGTTTCATTCAAAATGGTTGAATTACATTCAAGTACAATCAAAGAAAAATCCCGGGATATTACTTAATGCAAACAAAACCCACATAATTAATACCAAACTTTCAAAGTTAAAATCTCAAACCAATTCTAGCATATATAAAAATCCCCAAATACTCAATTTTATTAAAAAAACAAACAAGATTAGTGGTTAGAGTTTTATGAAAAAAGTGAAAGATTTCACAAGTAAAGTTTCATTTGACATTGCACAATTTGAAAATTTAGGATTTCAATCAACAGAATTAGTCCGAAGTGCAAAAATAATGTCAGAGATGAAACAGGATAAGGACTGTTACAAGATTTTTGCCTTTACTGCTAATATGGTAGCTAGTGGTCTTCGCGGTTTGTTTTCAAAGTGGATTGAATACGATATGACAAATTTAGTAATTACAACCGGCGGAGCAATTGACCACGACATCATCAAAGCATTTTCAGATTACGAAATTGCAAGTTTTAATGAAGATGATTCGAAACTTTTTTCAAAGGGAATTAATCGGCTAGGTAACATTTTGATTGATAATTCAAGATACCAGCTTTTAGAAAAAAAAAGTCAAGCCCTTTTTAAAAAACTTTATTCTCAAAACAAAAAAATAATTACTCCCATCTATCTTGCAAAAGAATTTGGTAAGTATATTGGTGAGAATTCAAAACATCCAGAAGAATCTTTTCTTTATCAATGCTATAAAAAAAATATTCCAGTTTATTCTCCTGCCCTAATTGATTCGGCATTAGGATTGCAACTTTTCTTTTTCAAGCAAGACCATTCTGATTTTGTAATTGACCAAACAGGAGATTTTTCAGGTCTTGCAGCAGAAATTTTAAGTGCAAAGAAAACCGGCGCATTAATTTTAGGTGGCGGTTCAAGCAAACATTTTACCCTGGGTCTAAATCTTCTTAGGGGAGGTTTAGATTATGCAAGTTATATTTCCACTTCCTCAGAATACGACGGTTCATTATCCGGAGCATTACCCAAAGAGGCAAAATCTTGGGGCAAAGTATCTAAAAAAGCACATTCAAACATAGTATATTGTGAAGCTACTATAGCGTTTCCATTATTGTATCATTGGGTGATTGAAAGTTGATTGATTCAAAAAGAAAAACCAAAAACGTAAAAATAAATCAAGTAGATGCTTCTTCATCTAAGTCAAAATCGATTAAAGAACCAACTTCCACCCAATCTTCTCGCACCACCAGTACTTTTACTGGCAGTCAAACTACTAATTCGGATTCCACTTCTTCAAGCTCTTCAAAAACCCCAGAATTTCCATATACTTCAAACACCGTTCTTGATTCATTTGTGCAAGGTTTTAATGCTTCCAAAAATTCTAAATTGGTATTCACTGTAAGTTCTTTGTATTTTTCACTATTTGCTTTATTTGGAGTAATTTCTGGAATCTTAATTTTATTATTTATAAACAATATTCGAAATTTAATTCATTCGCCAATAAATACCTTAATTGGATCATCATTACTCTTAATTCTCTTTGAATTTGTAGCGTTTTCAATACTAGTTATTGCATTTTTAATTGCGTTAGTCTGGGTGCTTTCATTTTTCATTTCCCTCGTCAATTTAACATTGACTAATGGTGATATGAATTATTCCATTATTCAAAGTAAAAAAGTTGCAGATAGAAAGTATCTTTCTCTATTTGCCATTGGATTTACAATTACTATGGTGCTTTTGATTGCAGAAATCTTTTCGTTTGGTTTTCAAATTGTTTTTCCAATTCCCATTCTCTCGGGTTTAATTGGTTACGTTATAGTTTTATGTGCCACCAGTTCAGTAATGTATTCACAGATTTTACTTATATGTGACGATTTGAGTGTTGGAAATTCATTATCAACAAGCATTCAAATTTTCAAAAAGAGAATTTTAGATTCAATTTTATTTCAAGTAATTTACTCAGTTATCAACCTTATTTCAATTATAATTGCAGTAATTCCTTCAATTGTAGTAGTTGCTCTTCTTTTATCTAATTTCTTTATTTTCCACGGTTCAATAGTGGTCGTAGGTATACTTAGCCTTCTTTTAGTATTATCTATATTTTGGGCAATTTTAGTAATTATTTGGCAAATGTCGTTTCAATTTGCATCATTAATAACTTTGAAAAATAAACTTTCAAAATTAGAAAATAACGTCTAAAACCATTTGGTTAAAGAATTCTGTGAAGTGTCCATAGATTGTTCATATGCCTTTGCCATTGAACTTTCTACTCTTGCTTGAGAGAATCCACACTTAACACAAAGTAAATCAATTATTTTATCGACTTTGGCTCTTTGAAAACGAATTTCAGATTCCTCTACCTTTCTACTTGGAGGATTCATAAACAAATCTTCTACTGGTTG
This sequence comes from Microcaldota archaeon, assembly GCA_021782355.1. Taxonomy (GTDB): domain Archaea; phylum Micrarchaeota; class Micrarchaeia; order Norongarragalinales; family UBA97; genus JAJXUZ01. The sequence goes on from JAJXUZ010000008.1 coordinate 3,581, forward strand.
CACATTCAAGAATTCTTGAGGTTCTTTTAATTTATTTGATATTTCAGTTAAATTTTCACACTCTAAAACTAATTTCAGTCCCTTTTTCGGTCCGATTCCGTAAACTCCCTTATTAAAATCAGTACCAATTAGCATTGCAAGCCAAATTAATTTTTGTCTATTAATGTTTAGTTTTTCAAGAACCTTAGTCAATTCTATAATTTCTGGATTTATTTCAGTAAACATTTGTCTTGACGGAATCTTTCTTCTTCCACTTATAGTAATGTTTCTGGCAAGAACAGGAGCGCCAAATAAAATAGAATCATAATCTTGACTTGCAGCTGCATACACCATTCCATCCGCACACATCCTCGCACATTGTGCTTCTCCTTCACTTGGAGCCTGAATATATGGAATTCCCATTAATTCTAGAAGTTCTTTGCATTGACCTACCATAACTGCATTTAATCGCACTGTTCTTTGTGAAAGCATCGCGGCCAGTTCCGTTCTCCCCTCTTTAATTGCCTCTTCCATTTGCTGTTGAGCTAACTTCTTAGCTTCCTCTCTTTTTGCCAGTGTTTCTTTTTTCAATTCACTAGGAGTTCCATCAAAAACGTAAATTGGTCTAATTCCCCTTTCAAGTAAATTGCAATTACGATAAAATAAACCGGATAAGTGAGAAGTTATATTCCCAGAACTATCTTGTAATGGAGTTCCGTCTGGTTGGCGAATTATGGTAAGAAATTGATAAATCGTATTATATGCATCAATGGCAATTTTTTTTCCTTTAAAATGGTCCAAACTTACTGCTTCTCTTTCAATTATTGGTCCAATATCTACGCCCATATTCGTCAACCCAAACTCATTAAAGTATTTATTATTTATATTTAAATTAACGGATGATTCATATAATGTAATCTAAGTTTTAACTAAATGATGATTTAACGATTAAAGTATCATATTATTTATTTCAAATACTTTTAGTATAAGAGGGATATTGAATTATGGATTGCGATATTTGCGGTAAGCCGGCAGTTGCCTTGGCTTATGTTGAAGGGGCACAAGTTAATGTTTGCAATAATTGTGTTTCGTTAGGTAGGCGAGCAGTTGAAAAACCTTCAGAATATTCAGAAAAGCCTATGTTAGAATTTACTGCAGTTGACAATTATGCTCAAATATTAAAAGATGCGATGAAGAAAAGAAACATAACTTCAAGCGAGTTAGCAAATAAGCTTAACATTCACGAGGCAATTATAAAACAAACCGAATCAGGAGCAAGATTTCCCGGTGAAAAGATTGCTAAAATACTTGAAAAAGAATTTTCAATTACCTTAATTAAAAAATCAGAATCAAAACCCGAACTTTATCCATCAGTTACAATGAGGGAATTTCCAAACTCAAAAAGTAGTTTTACTTTAGGTGATGTTGTTACAATAAAACAAAAAAAGAACAACTAAATTTGGTAGAATTTAAAAAAAGAAAAAATTGAATTTATATAACTTAAAAAATATTTGTAATAAGAATTTAGAGTAGAGCAATTTGAGAAATGAATATAATAAACCTATTCTTACGATAATTGCCATAGTCCTTTTTTCAATCATATTCTTCCAATTAGTTTACACTAGTTTTAATTCAATCATCAAAGCCGTTCTTCTAATTATTTTATTTGCACTATCTGGTTTTGTTATTTCAAAAATTTTAGATGTAAGTTCTTCTTTTTCCTTACTTTTAGTTAAAAGTAAAAAAGGACTAAACGCAATTGAAGAACTAGGTATTAAACACAAAAGACTTTTCACTGAATTAGCTGATTTAGGTTTATCAATTTCTTACGGTATTCCTTATTCAATTTTTCTTTTTTACAAAACTAAAAACTGGCTTAAACTTATTATTCATATCATAATTTCTTTTACACTGTATTATTTTCTAATTCAATTTACTCCATCCTTTCCATTAATGAACGAATATTCAATGCTCTTAGTCACAAGTTTGTTTGGTTTGTTCGGATTAGCATTGGCATCTTTAGTTACTTCTTCGTATTCAATTCTTCTTGCAAAAACCGCCCAATCAAGCGTTGCTCCTGTTATTCCCGGAGTAACACTTCCATTAAGTGAGGGTATTGTGGCGTTAATTTTTGTAGCAGTTGTTCACGAACTGGCACACGGCGTGCTATGTGCAACTGAAAAAATTAAAGTAAATAATATCGGTGCTATTCTTTTTGGATTTTTGCCCATTGGTGCTTTTGTAGAACCAGATGAAAAAAGTTTAGCAAAATCTAAAATCTGGTCAAAAAGAAGAGTGCTTATTGCAGGAAGCAGTTCAAACTTAGTATTTTTTGTTTTATTGTTACCAATTGCTCTTTCAATTGGTTATATTCTTCCTTTTATGGCAAGCGGATATTCAATTAATCCATCATCGATTCAAGTTCCAACAAATCATTTTAGTTTAAGTGGTCAGTTGGTTTCAATTAACGGAACTGCAATAACTTCTCAAACAAATCTAAATCAGTATTTCCAACCTGGAGGAATTTTAGCCGTTAATACTACTAATGGTACACAAATTACACCATCTTCATTTGTTTTAATTTCAACGGTAGACCCCAATTCAGCTGCTTATGGCAAATTAAAGGTTAATTCTACTATTCTTTCCATTAATTCCACTCCCATTTATTCAGTATCAGAATTACAAAACGCACTTGGAAATTATAGTGTTGACCAGCCAGTTCCAATTGGAACTTCAAGTGGAAATTATATAGTAAGTAAAGGAAATGATGGAAAAATAGGCATCGCAGTTGAACAGGTTCCTGCCTTTAATGCATCTTTAACTGCTCTTCCCCAATTTTCATTTTTCTACTGGTTACTCTATTTTCTATATTCTACTATAGGTTTAGCTTCAGTATTAAGTTTGGCCGTTGCAATGGTAAATGTATTACCTCTATTCTTTACTGATGGACACAAAATGTTTCAAGAAGAATTCGCCCAATTTGTTGATTTTAAAAAAGCTTCTAAGATAGCAATGTTTTTATCCCTAATAGTCTTGCTTTTAATTGTAATCAACCTATCTAGATGGTTGGGTATATTCTAGATTAGTTAATCAATCGGAGGTAATTCGATGAGCTTTAAAATTTCTGACTATATAAAAAAACCAGTTACCATAAGTTCAGATTCTTCTATCTCAGAAGTCTGCAGTATGATGTTGAAAAATAAAACAAATTCATTATTAGTTTTAGATGGAAAAACACCTACTGGTATAATTTCCGACAGACAACTGTATTCTTCAAACATTTCTCCTACCACCACAAAAGCATCTACTTTACAAGTTAGTTTTCCAATCGTCAATTCATCAGTTGGATTAGACGAACTTCTTTCATTATTTACCGATTCAGCAAACAGGATGGTAATGGTAAGAAATAATGGCAACGTATTAGGAATAATTGATGAAAAGGCAATTATCAGAATATTATTAAATGAAGAAAATTCAAAGAGTAAAAAACTATCGTCTTTGAATATGGATTCAAATGCGACTATACAGGAAAATCAATCTATTTCAGTTGCAATATCCAAATTAAAATCCTTGAATTTGACTCATCTTTTAGTTCTTTCTGAAGATTTACAAGAAACCGGCGTAGTATCTACCTGGGATATTTCTACTAAAGTAATCTCTAAAATCCATCAAGGTTTTAGTGAAGCAAGAGGTGGAACATTCAAACGCGAATTAAATGTTCTAGCAGAACCAGTCAAATCTATATTTTCAAATTCAGTTGTATCCCTTTCATCAACTGAATCTGTTCATACTTGCTTAAAAACTATGCAAAACAAGTCCATCAACAGCGTTGCAATATTTGATGATGGAGTATTCTTAGGATTTGCAACTTTAAGGCGTTGCATAAATGCAGTTATGACTCAGAATCAACAAAGAGTTTTCGTATTTGGATTAAAAGGTTATCTTAAACCACTTTCATCTTCAATTGAATCTTATTCTTCTGCATTATTGGACAAATGGAACAAGAAGAATGAAGTACAAGATGTGTATTTACACGTCAAGTCATTTGAAGAAGGAAATAAACTTCGATTCTTAGTTCACGCCCGAGCAATTTACAACGGAAAAGTATATTCAGTATCTTCTCCAGAACGTCCCGACCACTATCAAAATTGGGATGTGTATCAATCAGTTAAAGAATCAATGGACGAATTAAGTAGGGTATTATCCGACCAAGTTCATTCAGTTTCTAAAAAACTTGGAAGAAAAAGAGACTTAAAATATTCTGAAGAATAAAAAAGAGCCTCGGGCGAGGATTGAACTCGCGACCTCCTGTTTACGAAACAGGCGCTCTACCACTGAGCTACCAAGGCGCCCTAATTTTATTTAGTGTGGCTTGATTTTTTATAAGGCTCGATATGGATGGTAATTTCCTTTAGGTTTTCAAACCTACTCGATAGATTAGTTTTAACATTATGTGCAATTTGATGTCCACTTTCAACTGAAATTTTTGGCTGAACCCTTACATGAACCTCTGCGAAAATTTGGTTTCCTACTAGTCTTGCCCTAAATTTATGTTGATTTTTTACTCCTTTGGTATTTTCAATTATTCTCTGCATTTCTTCAATGATATTTTCCGTTGGACTTTTATCAGTTAAGGTATATAGGGCATTATTTGCCAAATTATAGCCCGTATGAATCATAATTGCAGCAACTACCATTGCTGAAATTGGGTCAAAAATAGAATAACCTATTTTTGAAAACACCAAACCAATTGCAACAGCAATTGTTGAAATTATGTCAGTTGAAAAATGTTGGGCATCTGCCATTAATGCCGGACTTTGAGTTTCTTGAGCAGTTGAAAGTAATCTTCGATAAATTAAGTAATCCACCACTAAAGAAATAACAATTACAATGATTGCAAGATATTGATGACTAATTATTTGTGGAGTAATAATTCGATTCAACGATTCGTAGATTACAAATATTCCAGTTAAAATCAACAAAGTAGATTGAGCCAAACTTGACAAATATTCGTATTTATAATGTCCATAGTGGTGGTCGTTATCTGCAGGTTTAGAAGATTTTTCAACTCCAATAAAGGCAAAAATCGAGGCTATAAAGTCAAAACTTGAATGTATAGCTTCAGCTGCCAATCCAATCGAGCCACTAAACACCGAAACTGCCAATTTAATTAATATTAAAAAAAGATTGGCAAATAGCGAAAGCATTGCAGCGTTAGTTTTTTGCTTTTTAATTTGAGAGAATTCTTTATCCAATTTAAACTTTGTCGAGTTTTATATGTAACAGTAATTTAAATAAATGATATTCGAACATAATAACAATATCGGTGATAATAAAAATGGATTTCATTTATTCAGTTGATTCAAGTGATGTAGCTTCTTTAAAAAAAATATTAGAAGCCAATCAGTATGATAAAGATTCATTCTCTTCATTAGGGTATACTCTAAGAGATGCAAGTTCGCTTTCAATTGAAGAAAAAAAGACATTTCTGTATTTTTCAGTAAATGATGGCCAGCTAAAGGATTCTCTATTAAAGAAATTATCCGATGCAAAAATAGGAAGCTTAACCGAAGTTTCATCAGATTTAAAAAACAAAATCATCAGTTCAATAAAAGAATCTGAAGACCAAGCAGCATCAGGATTCGGTTCAATCTTTGGTTAATTTTTGCTTAATGATGACTCGTTTGAGTTCCGATGCATTTAATGCAATAATGAGGAAGACCTTGAGTTCTGAAAGATTTGTTGAGTGCAAATATGAAAACTAAAATATTATTTGCACTTTTCTTATTTTCATCGTTATTGTTTAGTGGTTGTTTATTTGATAATTCTTCATCTTCAAGTGTAAATTATTGGTCTTATTCTAACGGATTAATTCAAGTATCTTCCAATCGACCATATAATGGTTATAAGTTAATATCAATTGAAAGTAATACTTCTTCCCTACTTCTTGAAAATATTACTTATTCATCAATAGATTCAGTAAATGTTTCAGCATTGCTTGCCATTCCCCAACAAAACGGAATCCCCCTGCAAAATACCAATGGAGCAGTTTTTATGCCCGGTGCGTCGGTAAACAAAGAGGGCGGTTGGAATAATGCTACCGGTCAAGCTCTTGAAAAATCAGGCTTCACTGTAATAATTATTGATGCTAGGGGAGTGGGAGATACTCCTGGACCCATCGAACCTCTTCAAAACGAAGTTGCAGACTTTTCATCAGGAAACCTTTCTCAAAGTCATTTACAGATTTTTGATTATCTTGGTGCATTTGACGTTCTAAGTCATTTATCTACGGTTAATTCAAGTAGGATAATTATGAGTGGAGAAAGCAACGGAGCAAGATTTGCAATAATTGCTTGTGCATTAGCACCCAGAGCAGTCGGTGTTCTTGCAATAAGTACAGCTGGATTTGGAATGAGTTTTAATTCAAATCCCCAACTTTCAAGTTTCTTTTATTCAATTGACCCGGACAATTATGTGGGATTGATTTCTCCAAGGCCTGTAATTTTTATGCATTCTAAAGTTGATCCGGAAATTCCTTATCAAGACGCATTAACTACTTATTCTTATGCAAATTCACCAAAACAATTTATAACTATAAATTGCTCAAATCACGGATTTTGTGAAAATATTAGTGGTTTAGTAGGTTTAGTCTCTAATCAAATGATAGCAAACTATTCTCATTAAATACTAATCCCCAGTAATCAGTATAATGACTCTAGTAGATTTCTCCGTTGTTGCAATTTTATTCCTTTTTTTTATTTTACTTTCAGCAATTTCATCTGCAATTGAATTGTCAATAATATCAGTAAGTAGATTGCGTGCTAGAGCGTTATTTAAACAATCTAAACCGGGTTCAGAATCACTAATTCGTTTAAAGGATAATCAAAGAAAGTTACTTATTGCAATTTCAATTTGGAACAATACTTCAAGTGTAGCAGCAGCATCTTTTGCCACTATATTTTTTACAGATTTGCTTGGAGCTAACGGAATTGGCGCTTCAGTTATTCTAGTCACTTTAATTTTAGTATTTTTTGGAGACATTGGTCCTAAAGTTTCAGTTTCTTCAAACTCAGAATCATCTGCATTGTTCTTAGCTCCTTATGCCGAGTTTTTACTTAAATTAACCGGCCCCATAGTGTTTCCAATTGAACACGTTGCCAAACACTTAACTCGAAAACAATCCGATTCAAATTCCAAAAAACCATTGATTTCTCAAGAAGAATTGGATTCCATTTTATCCGTTGCCGTTGACGAAGGTACAATTGAAGCTCACGAAGCAAAACTATTCCGAGACGCATTAAATTTTAATGATGAAATAGTGGAAAAAGTAATGACTCCTATTAATGAAGTTGAACTAATCAAATCAGACTTAACCATCCAACAAGCTTTAAAACAATCATCCGCATCTAGACATCATCGTTTTCCAATAATAGATTTTAATGGTTCGGTGATTGGTTTAGTTCACGAGAAATTGCTTTTAGATGCAAGTGCCAAGGGCCGAGGTGGACTACCAGTAACTGCGGTGATGTTATCTCCTCTCTTTGTAAAAAAATCAAATTCCATTAGTTCTATTTTTGAGTTATTTCAAAAAAGGAAAAGAAAGATGGCAATTGTTACTGATGAAAACGGAATTCCTTTGGGAATAATTAGTCTTGAAGACATAGTAGAAGAACTAGTGGAAGAACTCAAAAACATTGAACCCGACCAATTAGTAATTCAATCAAATAAAGTATCAAAGCCAATGTAAAGTTTGTTCAATTATACAAATATCTTGGCTTTGTTATGCAAAATAACTATCTTGTAATTGAGTAACCTTTAACCTGCTCATAAAGTTTTTTAGCCCGCAAGTCAGTTTCAAAATGTTTTCTAATTGGTGCAATCATTTCATCAAGTTCAAAGCTTACTGCTGATTTTACATCCATCGGATGTAATTTTCCATCAACATAATCTCTTTTGAAATCCTCAAAAGCAAAATAACTAACATCTCCTCCAAATTTTGCATTGCGGTGAATGGTAAATTCCTTCTTCTTTCTAAATATAATTTCTTGAACATACTGAACAACCGGATTTCCATCAACTATTTTAACTGGACAATATGCCTTAGAGATTTTTTCTTTTATTTGTTCGGTTGAATCGTGAATGAATATGCTCGAGTTCGGTTTACTTTTACTCATTTTATAGTCATTAATTTTATCCATTTCTGCTTCATTATGAGTATTTTCATCACTTGCACTTGCAGATTGTATTCCATCCAAACCAAAAAGCATTTTATGGTGAATTGCAACTGGTTTTGCAAATCCACACTTATCCGCAACTTCTCTTGCTAACATATTTGCCTTTCTTTGATCCATTCCCAATTGTGCAATAATTGGTTGTTCTTCAGGATTGTCTGACATTTCAAATATATCAGCGCATTGCATACTGGGATAAAACAATTGAGCGGTTTGTCTTACTTCGTCTTCTTTTCTTCCAGCAATTGTTAAAGCTCTTTTTGTTCTTGCTTCATTGTGATTTCTTGCAACTAAAAATACTTTTTTCCAATACTGGGGACTTGAAACAAATCCGTCATAATGCCAAATAGCACATACTTTTCCAGGTGCTGGAGTATCGGTAATTGGTACTCCTGCCGCTTTCCACACTTCAGTAAAGTATAAACCAACTGCCCTAATCTTATCAATATCTCCGCCCATCTTATCATTTATCCACGCATAAGTGTCGGCAATAAGTAGCTTAAACTTCACATTCGCATCAAGTAAGTTTTTAAGTAATAATGGGCGATAAATTCCAACTGGCAAATGAGCCAAACCACTTGGTTCAAATCCATCATATACAACCGGGCTGTTGTTATTTTCCAACAAACTCATTAATTCCTCATCAGTAACCGTTTCGATGCCTACTGATTTTATCAAGTCAAATCTAGTTTGAATATCCATAGTAGTAAATTCTCCTTAAACAGCTTTATAATCTTTAACAAATATCGCAACTTCCTTATCAAATATCTTTCTATTTAATAATCCCTTTTTTTCAAATCCGCAATCAAAATATAATTTCTGAGCGGGCAAATTATCCTGCGCTACCATTAATTCAATACTATTGATTTTCATTTTTCTTTCATTCTCAATGAGATTTAATTTACTAAACATTGCATTCATAAGGGCTTTTCCAATACCCTTATTTCTATACTCTTCTAAAACTGCCAAACCCAATAGTTGAACGGTATTATTTTCCTTAATACTAAAATCAATAAAACCAATAGTAATTCCCTTTGAAATAGCTACAAGATAAGTGATATTCGGATCATTAAAACGCCTAATTACTTCCTCAAATGTAAAATTTGCATAAGGAAAGTATCTTTGAGTAAGTTTTGTTAACGTATAAAGATGTTTATTCTGAGCTTGTGAAATAACAAAACCATCAAAATCATTTATGTTCTCCATTTACAATTATTTTTTTCTTTAAATCTTGTATTTATTGCTTATTTAAAACCCTAAATAAAAACCAGACTTTATTCTTAAGGAATAAGAGGTAATGAAGCAAATGCGGTTGGATTGCTAAAGAACATATAAGCCAACACATAGTAAACCAAACTTGACAGAATAAAGAACAAAAATATCAATAAACTTGACCTTACAAAGTTTAATTCTTCAGAAACAAATAACGAATGTTGAATCATCGAGATTACAAGCATTACTGGTTGGTAGATTAATACTGCACCTGCAAAAATTACCACGAATCCCATCGGTCCAAACGAATTTGCAATCATTCCCATTATCTTTGCATTTTGATTTAATACCAAATAAATTGAAATAAAGATCAAAGTAACTTGAATTATTGCAAGAATGATTGAAGTTGCTATTCCTTTCAAAATAGAATCAAAGAATACTTCCGAATAAACTCTTGCACTCAAAACCAAGGCAATTACTCCATTTACTAAAAATCCAGCAGCAAAACCATACATCAACCCAGTAGAACCCATAAGTACATATCCTGCAATCATAGTGATTGTTTGAATAACGGATGCTCCAACCAAATACAAAACAACAGAAGCAGAACCAATAGAAACTAAGTGAACAAATTCGGAATACTCGCCCTTTCCACCTACAAGTTTCGTAAGCACGTGAACAATTAATGTGGAGAAAATCAAGATATCTGCAAAAATAAACGTATCAAACAGAATAAATGCCACACTAAGTGGAGTTATTGTAAAAACATTATTTGAAATTATATTAGGTAAATTCAAAAACATAGAATTGGATGAAAAATACCCAACTAATGAAAAAACAACTATGATTGTTACAAACATTCCCCAAGAAAGTAACATACTTTCAATTGTTCTTTCAAAAGTCGAATAGTATTTCTCCCTTGCAAATGTTTTAACCGGACTTGTTAAATATCCCAACCAAGCGGAAATTAAATGGGGTTTATCTTTACTGTTTGCTTGACTAGAATTTAAAGTTGAATTCTGATTGTTTTCCGTTGTTTTATTTTTTGTGGAATTGTTAGTAACCGGAGTTTTAGTAAAAGTTGAATTATTTAATTGAATTGTCGAACCTTTGCTTGAACCACTATCTTCTTGCTTATTTGAAGTAAAAACAGCCGGTCTTTGTTTAACTGGTTCCGAAAATGGTTGTTCGGTTGTCTTGGGTTTATCATTAGTAATTTCAAGTATTTTTTGAGGAGTCAGGGTTTCTTTATTTTCTTTAATTTCTTTGAATTCCAGTTTTTTTGGTTCAGCTGGTTTAACAGTTTCTTCATTAAGTTGAGAAAAAGATTGGTCAATATCCTGGGTTTTCCAACCAACCCCGACTAAGGCAGATTTTATTTGCTCGTCAGTAGCTCCGCTTGCGCGAGCATCTTTAATGTATTTAACGAGTTCAGGATACGCCAATTTCTTACCTTTGAATTATTTTAGTGGTGAAAAAATATATATTTTCAAATATATACTTTTTATTTGTATTTATCTTCTTTTGATAAACCAACAACCGCAGCTTGAAGTTTTAGAATATGTTTATCTAAGTCCGCCTTTAGTTCACCATATTCGCTTGCACATAATGGGTGTTCGTCCTTTTGTGCATCAGGAATTGCGTGTTTTGAAATAAAATGACTCATAGCGCTTAATTGATGTAATAATTTAGTTTTATCATAGTTACATTCTGTTTGCATCTAAAAATCATTCCCCCATATTTTAACCTTCTGACTGGCAACGTAATTATTCATTTATTGCATTTAAACCATTGCTTAAAAGATAAAACAAGAATTTTTGCTAAACAAATCAATTAATAACTTAAAACTCGAAATGAAAAAGATAAGGTGAAACCATATGGCTGACGATGTAGATTACTCAAATACTCTAGTTAAAGAGGCATCAAATACTGATGCAATGAATGATATTTTTAAAAAGTTAAATGAAAAAAAGAAATCTCAACAAGAAATTGATGCTTTAAATGAGAAATGGAAAAAACTTCAATTAAAAGTTGAAAGATTAAAACAAGCTTCACTTGATAAAAAAAATGAGTAGGGGAAAAATCCCCTCTCTTAATCTATGCATCCAAGTATGTGTAAAATTCATAGGGTGTTGGCCTAATTGAATTTTGCTTTGCTTCCTCTCTTTTCATTTCCAAGTAAGTTTCTATTGTCTGCCTGCCAAAAACTCCCAAAAGGAACTGATTGTCGCTTTCCAATTCATCTAATGCTTCCTCTAAACTTGCTGGAAGTTCATTTATTCCCATTTCTTTTCGTTTGGTTTTGTTTAAGTGCCAAATATTTGCATCAATCGGAGTGCCCGGCTCAATTTTGTGTTTGATTCCATCCAAACCCGCCATCGACATTGCGGCAAATGCTAAATATGGGTTGGCAGCTGGGTCCGGTGAACGATATTCAATTCTCTTAGATGATTCATTGTCGTGATATGCTGGAATTCTAATTGCAGCTGACCGATTTCTTTTACTCCAAGCAAGATAAATTGGAGCCTCATAACCGGCAACTAATCTCTTGTAGCTATTAGTAGTTGGAGAAAGAATAGCCGAAAGGGCTCTTGCGTGTTTTAATATTCCTCCAATGTAATATCTACACGTAGTTGAAATCTGAGCATATTCTTCATTTGAGTCATAAAATATGTTTCTTCCTTTGTTCCATAGACTTTGATGAACGTGCATTCCACTTCCATTATCTCCAAATAATGGTTTTGGCATAAAGGTTGCAATTTTACCCATCATTTTTGAAACGTTTCGTACAACGTATTTATACGTTACCAACATATCGGCCATTTCAACCATTTTATCGTAATGCATATCAATTTCTATTTGACCAGCAGTGGCAACTTCGTGATGATGTGCATCAATCCTTATATCAAAAGAATCTTCTAAATCAACACAGATTTTTGTTCTTAATTCACTTAATGTGTCAGTTGGAGTTGCAGGATAATAACCTTCTTTGAATTTAATTGGATAATTGTTAAGTTCCTTATTCCATGCAGCTTCACTTGAATTTATCGAATAGGATTGGCCCCTATATGCGTTTAAAGTATCAACGCTAACAGAATCAAAAACAAAGAACTCTGCTTCAGGTCCCCAATAACTTGTGTCAAATCCGGCTTCATTTAATACTCCGGTTGCTTTTTGTGCAATATATCTCGAATCTCTTTCAAATCGCTCTTTTTTACCCGATTCATAAACATTACAAAATATTCTTGCTGTTTCTTGTGAATATGGGATTTTTCTAAATGTTTTAATATCTGGTACTAACACCATATCTGATTCAAAAATTGCTTTAAATCCTTTAATTGACGAACCATCAAGCTTCCCAATTCCGTTTTCTTCTTCAAATTCGCCAATAGTATGAGCAGGAACGGTAATGTGCTGTAAACTACCAAATAAATCTACAAACTGTAAATCAATCCACCTAACTGAGGACTCTTTTATTGTTTTTACCAATCCTGTTGATTCGTTTGACATTTAGTTGCTTCACCCAATTTTTTAAACTAAAAGAATTCAGAATTAGTACAAACAAATAGATATAAGCTTATAATAATTGTTATAATTATATTCAAAACTAATTAAATTAAACATTTGTTTATTATTTCAAGATTAAATTAATCATTTTTACATTAAGCAAAGCTCAAGCTAAGTTGTTAATTTATTCATAATTAGTCAAATGCTCCGGCCGGGATTTGAACCCGGGTTACAGCCTTGAGAGGGCCGCGTCCTTGACCGGGCTAGACTATCGGAGCAAAAAGTGGACCCACTGGGAAATTCGGAATTTTAAATTTTCATTTAAAATACTTTCGAACCCAGGACCTTTCGATTATCAGTCGAACGCTCTGACCAGGCTGAGCTATGAGTCCAAAAAATGTCTTATATAATTTGTTTACCTAAGCTTTTTTATAACAGTTATAAAACCATTAAAAGTGGTTGAAAACTGCTTTAATTTAACTAAATGTACTAATTAATTTAATAAGAGAAATAATTTAAAATGTCCTTACAAAAAACTTTTGATTATATTCTGGTTTTTTTTCTGTTGATTTCATTAATCTCATTTATTTTTCCCCTTTTTTCAAGACAGAATCAACCAGTATTTTCAATTTATTTTAATAATACTCAACTTACTTCATTAAATGGTTCTTATCCAGTAGAAATATCCTATTTTACTCAAAATGAATATCCTAATAGCGAATATTTTACCAATTTAGTTTACTTAAACAACAAATTAATTGAAAACCAGTCAATAATTCAACAAAATAATTCAATCAATAAGTATACTCTATTCTTAACTTTAAATAATTCACAAAGCAACAAACTTCAAATTTACTCAATAATGAACGGAACCAGTTATTCAATTTATTATTTTTTAAAGTAAGCTTGCATTCTTCTTGATTTGAGCAATTAATTTAATTAACTGGCATTATCTTAATCTTTGACTATGAGAATCGGCCTTATTGAATGTTCGACTAGTCAATTTAAAATTATTGAGGACTTAACCGAGTCATTAGACTCAAAGTTTTCCGACATTCAAATAGTTCCATTAACTTGTCCTGACCCAAGTAAAATTCCCGTTTGTTCAAAAAGACTAATTAAAGAAGGAACAGATTCGGTAATTGCATTTACTACTTCTACTTCAGAAGAAGCCACCTTACTGTCAATGGTAAGTGAAAAAATAATGGACATTGAAATTGCTGAAGGTAAATTCATATTTTTAATAGTTGTTTATGATGATGAAGCAAGAACAGAAAAACAATTCAAACAAATTGCAATAAGTCGAATTGAAAATTCAATTAATTCAATTTTAGGTTTAAGTAAAGTTCAAATAAATAAAGATAATAATGAAAATCAAATTGACGAGAATTCCTTAGATATGGAAGCTGGCACCGGCCTTAAAGAATCATCAGATAAACTTTCAGGAGATGGTGAATTACCGCCTGATGGAAGTTCTGACGTTCATTCTCTTTTTTAATTTCCTTTAATTATTTGTTAATTTTAAGATTAAATTCCTAAATCATAAACGGAATTCTAAAAACAATCAAGCTTGCCATAAAAACAAAAAAGAAATAAGTTAAATTAAGTGGAATTAAGGCAAGTTCAATAAACAATATAACAACCGAATAGGAAAACGAAGCGTATTCGCTTCTCCAAAAAGCCAAACTGATTTTTCCAGTTATCATTTTTCCATTGAATTTATTTTTTAATGGATAAAATGGTTCAATCCCGTCTATTGTCACTGAATCTTCAAGTAAATGTAACAAATAACCAATTACCATTCCAGTTAAAATCACTATAAAAACGTACGAATCAAGTTTAAATTTATCAATTAAAATATAGGATAAAGCCGACCAAAAAGCAGTTAGTAATAACAGTCCAAGTAATGAATGTAATAATTTTCTGTGACCAAACGCATCCTTTTTGCCCAATACTAATACTATCAAGCTTGCTGGCAGAAGAACGACATAGCGATTAATTATTGCAATTAACCAAAGTGGACTTTGAAATACTTTTGAATTTCTAATATCTGAATCTGGCAATATACTTCCAATAATTAAACCCAATATTGCAAGTGAATCAAAGTAATTTGGAAATATTTTAGTAAGTAATACTATGGACAGAGAAATACTGCATAGAATGTGAAATTTGTATCTCAAATTTTATCCCATATAAATTAAAGAATGATATTTCAGTTCTAATACGTTTTACTTCTTATTAATGTCATTTAATCAAAAATCAAAAACTTTTTTTCATTTTTTTCGTTTATCGTGGACATCACACACGCTTATCGTGGAAAATTCAAAAGTTCTATATATGATTATTCACTTGATTTTATGAAAATGACAAATTTTACCCAATTAAAAAACAAAATGTTCGATAAATCTGAAGAATTAGTGATTTCCACATTCAGAGAACCTTACACATCAATTTCAGAAAACGGAGAAATCAAAATCAAGAAGAATTCGGGCGGAGTAGTTACTGCTCTTGATTCACTATTGAAAAAAACCGGTGGAGTTTGGTATGCATTTTCCAGATTAACTCCAAATAGTGAAAATGAAGGCAAATCAGAAAAAACCCCTGTAAATTCAGATGAAGGAAATTACCTCCTAAATAGAGTATTAATTGATAGAAACTTTGATGAAAATTATCAGAATATATCTAATCGGGGAATCTGGCCATTATTTCATCAAGTGTTTATTCGTCCTATTTTCTCAGATGCAAATTGGATTGAATACAAAAAAGCAAACGAGTTAATGGCAAAAAATATAGCAGAATTAGGCGATTCGAACAAATTAATTTGGATTCACGATTATCAATTAATGCTGGTGTCAAAATATTTACAGAGTTTCAATAATAATTCAGTTACTGGATTTTTCTGGCATATTCCTTGGCCGTCTGCAAGTACTTTTAGGATATTTCCTTATGCAAACGAAGCGTTGGAAGGTTTGCTTGCAAATTCGGTAATTGGTTTTCAGACTCAATACGACGCAAGCAATTTTATGAATTCGGTAGATTCGGTATTAGAAGCAAGAATAGACCGGGCGCAATCCGAAGTGTATTTTCAAGGCAAGAAAACCAAAGTAGTGAGCATTCCAGTAAGCATAGACCCAACCGAAATTCAAATTCAATCAGAAAAATATAAGGCTAATCTGGCTTCATTGCTTAAAAAAATCGGAATAAAAAATGTTAAATTCGGCATCGGAGTGGACAGGTTAGATTATACTAAAGGATTAAAAGAAAAAATGCTTGGCATATTGGATTTTTTTGATAAGAATCCTCAATTTGTCGGAAAATTCACATTTATTCAAATAGCTTCCCCCACCAGAGTTCATTTAAACGAATATAAGCGGACAGCTGAAGAATTAGAAGAAGTTGTAGAAGATATCAATTGGAAATATGCAACATTAAATTGGAAACCAATTGTTTTAATTGATGAGTTTATAGATTATTCAGATATTTTAACATTATATTCCGGAGCGGACATTTGTATTGTTTCTTCCCTTGATGACGGAATGAATTTAGTTTGCAAGGAATTTGTCGCATCAACTAAAAACGGAGTACTTATTTTAAGTAAATTTGCCGGCGCATCATTAGAATTGGTTAATTCAATTTCAATTAATCCTTATTCAGTTTCAGAAATTTCAAATTCAATTCTATTAGCATTAAATATGCCTGAAGAAGAAAGAATAAAACGAATAGTTCAAATGAAATCAGAGATAAATGACCATAGCGTATTTGATTGGGCGGAGAAATTTTTAACAGTATTAAAAAACGAACAAAAACGTCAAATATGACTAATTTAATTGTTTTGGATTTTGATGGAACTATCAGCCCAATTTCAACAAACCCATTAAATGTTAAAGTTAGCAAAAAAATGGAAAAAAGCATAATTGAACTTTCAAAAGCAAACAATCTGATGATTTTAACTGGTAGAGATAGTAATTTTGTAAAAAGATTTTTTGATTCAAAGAAAATTCATATTGTCGGAAATTATGGAAATAAAAGTTCCTTGAAGAATAAGGAATCATTACTTTTTAAAAAAACTATTCAGAAGAAAATTCGCTTATTTGACGGAGTCACTCTTGAAAACAAAGAAACTAGTTTTGCTATTCATTATCGTAAATTGAAAACAAATAAAAGTGAATTTTATAATTGGCTGGATTCCATCGAACTATGCCATAAAAATAAATTTAAAATATTAAAAGGAAAAAAAGTAATTGAATTCTTATCTAAACAATCCATTTCTAAAAAAGACTTTTTAGAGAAATATCTTAGTAAACATAAATTCAGCAAAGTTGTTTATGTCGGAGATGATTTATCCGATATACTTGTGATTAATTTCTTTAAAAATAAAAAATGGTTTACTGGATTCTTAGTCAAATCAAAGGAAATCAATTCCAATTTATTAACTGGAATTAAGTGCATAGCTAGAAACGAAATTCTTTCAAATATTAATTTAGTTTTAACTTCCTAATTTAACGAGGCTGAACTAGAAATGGTAACAAATAAACTTGATAAATATGCAGAATTTGTGGGTGAAGACTATATTCATTCGTTAAGAGAGGCATGTTTAAATTTTGATGGTAAAACCATGGCCCACGTCAATTCCACCTATTATGGCGGCGGAGTAGCCGAAATGCTTAATTCATACATTCCTTTGCTTAATGAAGCCGGTTTGGAAACTGAATGGAGATTGCTGAAGGGAGATAGGGATTTTTTTACTGTTACAAAGAAATTGCATAATTCTTTGCAAGGCATGAAAGTAAATTTAGACGAATCAGATATAGAATCCTACGAAGAGACTTTGGATAATTATTCCGAATTTACCAAATTAGGTTGGTACGATATGGTAATAATCGATGACCCTCAACCTTGCGGGCTAATTACTAGATATA
>JAJXUZ010000009.1 GCA_021782355.1 Microcaldota archaeon
TAATTCCACAAGATGAAGATTGCTTAACAATGGACCAGTTGCCAGAAGATTTTGATTTGTATGTTGACGGACATATTCATTGGAGACAGGAATTTAAAGATTCAAAGAAGTTACTTTTACTTGCAGGAAGTACCGTAGTAACACAAATGAAACAAAACGAAACAAACCCCAAAGGTTACTACTTATATGACACAATCAAGAAGAAATCAACTTTTATTGTGGTTCCTACTCGTCCATTTGTGTTTAAGGAAATAGTATTTGAAAATGCCAATCCGTCAAAAATTACCGAAGAAGTTAAACTTGCATTATCAAATATTTCCCGAGAATTTGCAAGCCAAACTCCATTAGTTAAACTTAAAATAACCGGAACTCTCGCAAACGGCTTTACTTCCTCTCAAATTGATTTAAGGGGAATTTCAAAAGATTATGCTCAAACAATGCGTTTAAGTATAGATAAAGACTTAGGCACAGTTGAATTTGCCGAAAGATTGGAACAATTAAGACAAATTAAACAAGAGCAACAAAGTTCCTCAGAATTAGGTCTAAGTATTTTCACAAAAATTCTTGAAGAAAACGGATTGGATAAGAATAATTTACCATTATCAACAGCAGATTTGTTTGATTTACTTTGTTTATCTGAAATAGATAGAATTCTTGAATCCTTCGGACTTTAAACCAAACCATACAATGCTGCCATTGCTTTTACGGCTTTTCTTGGTTCATTAAACTCTACAATATTGTTCTGTTCTAGTAAACGAATTCCAACATGAGAATACTTACCGCCCATAAACACACAAATAATTGGTTTTTTTGGATTTTTTTTATGAACCTCAATTACTATTTTTGCATCCCATACTGGATCAGTCATACTTTGTAGTGTTTGAATTACTAAAATGCCAGAAATATAATTCTCTCCGATTAATGTCTCAAGGGCGGCTTTGTATTGTAGTGGTCTAGCATCACCAATAATATCTAAAGGATTATTTTTAGAATAATTCGGATTCATCATTTTTGTTTTATCTAATTTGTTTAAAGTTGATTTTTTCAAATTTGCCAAATTTAATCCGAATTGACTACAATAATCAGCACACAAAACCCCCACTCCACCGCCATTTGTAATTATGGCAATTGAATTTTTCTGCAATTTAGGTTGTTTGCAAAGTGCTCTTGCCAAATCAAACATTTCTTCTATACTTTCAGCAATAATTACTCCGGCTTCTTTCATAGCTCCGAAAAATACTTGATAGTCTCCAGCAAGAGCCCCAGTATGAGAGTTTGCAGCTTTTTGTCCTTGGGATGTTTTTCCACCTTTAAGAAGTATAATTGGTTTTTTTTCTTTCAACTTCTTAGCTGATTTGATGAATTTTCTACCATTTTTAATTGATTCAACATACATTGCTATTGATTTGGTTTGTTTATCCCTTGCAAGCCAATCTAACCAATCAGCTGCATCCAAATCAGCCGAATTTCCAGTGCTCACTATAGTTGAAAAAGTGTATTTTTCTTCAATTGCCCAGTCAATTACGCTGTCTGCAATTGCTCCGCTTTGACTGATAAATGCCACTTGTCCCGGATTAGGAATAGTAAGTGCAAAAGAAGCATTCATAGTTTTACTTGGACGGATAACGCCCAAACAATTTGGCCCCAGCATCCTCATTGAATGTTGTTTACAAATTTTAACTAGTTGCTCTTGCATTATTCTGCCCGCAGTTCCAATTTCTCCAAATCCTGCTGAAATTACGATGATGGATTTAACTCCCTTTTTTGCGCACTGCCAAGCAACTTGATTTACAATTTGAGCTCTAACACAAATTATTGCCAAATCAATATGTTCGTGAACACTCAAAATATCTTCATAACATTTAATTCCTAAAATTTGCTTTGCATTTGGATTAATTGCAAAAACCTTTCCTTCATATTTGTACTGACCCCGACCTTCTTCTTTATAATTGCTAATTAAATTTTTTAAAATTCCATAACCTACACTATTCGGGTCTCTACTTGCCCCAATAACTGCAATTGATTCAGGATTAATCATTTTTTCAATTGAACTAACTGCATTGTTTTTCATAGAATCATGTCTTCCGAGTAAGTGTATAGTTTTGCATCAACAATTGTAGCTCCAAAATTTCCTACTATTACTGGATTAAAGTCAAATTCAACTACTTTTTTTTCATTTGCAATTAATTTTGAAGCACGGACAACAAAGTTCTCAAGTATTTTTCTATCGACTTTTATTGACCTAAACCCTTCGCAAAATGCATTCGCTTTAGTTGAAAGTATTAACTGCCCAGCACTTTTTTTGGAAATAGGTGCAGGTCTAGTAGCAACATCGTTAATCATTTGAGCATAAATTCCACCCATTCCAAACAAAATTATCGGACCAAAATTGCTGTCGTTTTTACCGCCAACAATAATTTCTCCACCCGAAATTTGTGGTTGAAGTAAAAATTCAAAATCTGCATTAGCCGGACTTGTTTTTCTAATCTTATTAACTGCATTGTCCAATTCTTCAGGAGAATTGATGTTTAAAATTACTTGACCTTTTTCAGTTTTATGGAAAATGGTTTTTCCAGTTGCTTTAAGTACTACTGGCTTATTCATTTTTAAAAAGTTCCAACGAAGTTCGTTAGCATCATCTGTAACAATCCCCGAAACGTGATTCAACTGATATTTGTTCAGAATATCAATAGTTTTTGAGTATGACAACAACATTTTTTGGGGATTATCCATAAAATTCAAAGATAATCACTGCAAAGGTAATTATAAGCATAATCCTGTTTAAATTTCATTATATGGTTAAAATAAATTTTCTTGGCGCCTGCAAACAAGTAGGAAGAAGTCAATTTGAAATTAATACTGGCGAATTAGATCTCTTATTAGATGCTGGTTCAACTACATTTGAAGGTAAAAGGTTTCCATTACCTCCGGAAAAACAACCAGACGCAGTAATTCTTTCTCACGCCCATCTTGACCATTCTGGTAGCTTGCCTATGCTTTACAAAAGCAAGTCCATTCCGTTTTATTGCACCTTTCCAACTTTACCATTAGTTAATTTGCTTTGGAACGACATTTTAAAACTCACCGACATTAAAAATGACGTTCCTTATATTTCAGAAAAAGAAATAGCAAGCGCAAACCAGCATTGTATTTGTCTACCATACGATAAACAATTTGATTTTTACGATGGTACGTCATTTCAATTCTTAAATGCCGGTCATATTCCCGGAAGTGCCCAAATTTTAGTTGAAAAAGACAATAAACGAATATTGTATACTGCCGATTTCAATACCGAAAGAACTGAATTGCAAGAATCAGCAAAACCAACAGAATTACCTGTAGATTCATTGATTATTGAAAGTACTTATGCCAACCGCGACCATCCTCCAAGAGAGGAAGTTGAAAGTGATTTTATCAATTCAATTAAAAGTGTATTAGATGACGGCAATGCCTTAGTTCCTTGTTTTGCAATCGGTAGAACTC
The DNA here is from genome assembly GCA_021782355.1 of Microcaldota archaeon. Classification (GTDB taxonomy): domain Archaea; phylum Micrarchaeota; class Micrarchaeia; order Norongarragalinales; family UBA97; genus JAJXUZ01. The sequence continues at coordinate 3,484 of JAJXUZ010000009.1, forward strand.
AAGAAATTTTACTGATTCTTGAAAAAAGCGGAATTGATGCTCAGATTTATGTTGATGGTATGGGAACATCAGCAAGCAACATCATTAGCGAATATCCCAGCTATCTTAAAGATCCAAAAGGCCTTCAATCTGCTATTTCCAATGCTGTTTTTATTTCAGATCATTCAGAAAGAAAGAAAATCTCATCCACAAAAGGAAAAATAATAATTGCAACTGCAGGTATGCTTGAAGGTGGACCATCAATGCATTATATTCAGAAAATGAGTCAAAATCAAAAAGGCGGAATATTTCTTACTGGTTATCAAGTGGACGGAACCAACGGAAGACTGTTAATGGAAAAGAATCAGATTCGAGACCACGGAAAAGTAATAGATGTAAAAATTCCAGCAAAATCTTTTGATTTTTCAGCTCATAGTGGAAAGCAATCCCTTATCAATTATATTTCCAGAATCAATCCATCTAAAGTTTATTGCGTACACGGTGATGAACCATCTTGCATTGGTTTAGCTAATGAAGTAAACGAATCGTTGGGAATTAGTGCATTTGCCCCAACAGCTTCCGACAGTCACGAAGTTTAAATTTTTTTTCTAATTGATTTTGTAGGATTATATGGATTATACTCAATCTTTAGATTTTTTATCCAATTTATTAGGTAAAAAAAATACTGCTAAAAATGCTCTTAATCTAAAAAGAATTAGCTGTTTACTTGAATTGATGGATAATCCACAAAATGACTATCAATGCATTCACGTGGTAGGAACTAGCGGTAAAGGTTCTGTTTCAACAATATGTCAAAAAATATTTTCATCATCTAACTTTAAAACCGGTTTGCATATTTCTCCCCACATTCAAGTTCCAAACGAAAGAATGCAGGTAGAAGATAAATTTGCAAGTAAAACAGAATTCGCACAATTAGCTGTTGAAATTAGTCAGTTAGCAAGCAAAGTGGAAAAAAGAGTGGGATTAGGAAACCCGACATATTTTGAAGCTACTTTTGCAATGGCATTAAGACATTTTCAAAATAAAAAAGTAGATTATGCAGTTATTGAAACCGGTTTAGGTGGAAGACTAGATGCAACCAATGTGATTAAACCCGCAGCATTAATACTAACAAATGTTTCTCTTGACCACACCCGCACCCTTGGACCCACCATTTCAGCAATCACTAATGAAAAAATTGGTGCAATTAAGCAAAATTCCAAAGTGATTACGGCTTGTATAAACAAACCCCTATCATTAGTTAAAATAAAATGTTTGCAAACCAAAAGTAAACTTTATCAATTCAATTCAGATTTTAAAATTATAGGTGGACAATTTAGTAATAAGTTTGGTAGCGAATTCACCTACCAGCCGATTAATGAAGATAAACAAGAAATCAAATTAAATCTATTAGGACCAATTCAACCAGTAAATTTTTCCTTAGCGAGTGCAGCAGTGGAATTAGTATTAGATGATTTTAATGCTCAAAATCTAACCAAAGCAGCTTCCGATATTTTTATTCCGTGTAGATTTGAATTAGTACAAAAAAACAACCCCCAAGTAATATTAGATGGCTCGCATAATGTTGCAAAAATTACCGAATTTCTTAGAACATTAAGTTTGTTTGATGAGGAAAAAACCGGAATATTTGCAATTTCTAAAGGCAAAAACGCAAAGAAAATTTCCCGAATGCTTGAAAGTAAATTTAAAAAATTATATGTAAGTGAAGTTAAAACAACCCGAAAGTTTTTCAAATCTCAAACTTTGCACAAATATCTACCAAACAGTATTCAAACAGAAAACCCAATTGAAGCTCTAAACAATTCATTACTAGACAATAATTCTATGGTGGTTGCAACCGGCTCCTTTTATCTTGCAGGATTACTTAGACAAAATTGGTTAAGTAATGAAGATGCATTGAGACATCAATCACTAAAACTTCATTAAATTTACATTTATTGATAAATTGGGAACTCTTTACAAAGTTCTTCCACATTTAATTTGATTTTGCTTAATTCAGCCTCATTACCTATATTTCTTAAAGTTGAATCAATATACTGAGCAACCTTAACCATTTCTTTTTCTTTCATTCCTCTTGAAGTAATAGTTGGTGTTCCCATTCTAATGCCGCTCGGGTCAGTTGGTTTTCTTTTATCAAAAGGAATCATATTTTTATTGACTGTAATATTTACTTTATCCAAATTGTCTTCGGCCGTTTTTCCCCCCATTTCAATACTACTCAAATCCAATAAGAACAAATGATTATCCGTTCCACCGCTAACTATTTTGTATCCTTTTTCGATTAATTCGTTTGCAAGTTTTTTAGAATTTATTACGATATTTTTTTGATATTCTATGAATTCTGGTTTAGATGCTTGATAAAAAGCAACCGCTTTTGCAGCAATTATATTTTCAAGTGGCCCTCCCTGCATTCCGGGAAATACTGCCTTATCAATTGCCGAAGAGTATTCTTTTTTACACAAGATTATTCCGCCTCTTGGTCCTGCCAAAGTTTTGTGAGTTGTAGTGGTAACAATATCAGCGTAAGGAAAAGGACTTTGGTGAATTTTTGCAATAACCAAACCAGAAATATGGGAAATATCTGCCATCATTAAGCAACCCGCTTCTTTACATATTTCTCCAATTCTCTTAAAATCAATTTCTCTTGAATACGCGCTTGCTCCACAAACAATCATCTTTGGTTTTACTAACTTTGCAAGTTTTTCTAAATTATCATAATCAATAGTGCAATCACTTTCTTTTACGCCATATCCAAAAAACTTGTACGTTCTTCCACTAAAATTAACACTATGGCCGTGGGTTAAATGTCCGCCATCACTTAAACTCATTCCCAACACGCAATCATTCGGATTAAGTAAAGCATTGTAAACAGCCATATTTGCAGAACTTCCGCTATGTGGTTGAACATTTGCGTGTTCAGCATTAAACAGGTGTTTTGCTCGGTCAATTGCTAACTGTTCTACCAAATCAACAAATTGGTTTCCGCCATAATATCTCTTATTTGGATACCCTTCAGAATATTTATTTGTAAATACGCTTCCCATTGCTTGCAAAACCGCATTAGTTACAATATTTTCACTCGGAATTAATTCCAGTACATTTTGTTGTCGATGAATTTCATCTTTAAGAATATCAGCTACTTGACCGTCTACTTTTTCAATTTCATTAAAATAATCCATTTTCGTATCCCCAATAAAATTCAAATTTTCATATAATTAAATCAATGTAGTTTTAACATAGGTTTGAAATCTAAACCTTAAATCATCTTCTTCGTCTTCAATTTCGTTAATTATTTTCCACTCTGTATTATTTATTTTAGGAAAATAAGCGTCCCCTTCAATATCTTTGTCAAATCTAGTAATTTCTAATTTATTTGCAAAATCAATAGCAAGGGCAAAAATTTTGGCTCCGCCAATAATGAATATCGTTTCATCAACTTGTTTTGCAAACTCTAATGCATTTTGCAAATTAGTAAAAACCTTGCAATCATATCCATTTGCAATTTCTGGATTACTTGAAATTACTATATTAGTTCTATTTTTCAAAAGTTTTCCGGTTTTAGCTAAAATTGCCTGAAAAGTGACTCTTCCCATAATTACTGGGTGATTTAACGTCAATTCCTTAAATCTTGCCAAATCCTTTTTTATGAAAATCTGTTGGTTACCATTGTTCCCAATAACATCATTTTTCGAAACGGATGCAATAATTATAATTTCAGTCATAGTTTGAAATCAGTTTAAAAGCCAATTAAATAAATAGCTTCACTTTATTTTAGTTATCATAGTTGGTGAATAATATAATGGTTGAAACTCATCCCGAATATCAATACTTGAACTTATTATCTGATATAATGGCAAATGGAAGTGAAAAATCAGACCATAACACAAAAATTAAACTCAAAAGCGTATTTGGAAGAATGTCTAGGTATGATTTATCAGAAGGGTTTCCTCTTTTAACGACCAAACGAGTTTATTGGAAGGGTGTACTTCACGAACTCTATTGGTTTTTATCCGGTCAAACAAACATAAAATATCTTGTAGATAACGATGTTCATATTTGGGACGATTATCCTTACAAAGACTATGTTAAGAAGATGAATCAAACTGGAAAATCAGCATTATCAAAAGATGAATTTATATTAAAAATCAAAGAAGACGATGAATTTGCAAAGAATTTCGGAGACCTTCCTCACATTTACGGTGCACAATGGAGACACTGGCCTGCAAAGGGTAGAGAAATCGACCAAATTGCCTGGGCTTTAGATACTTTAAAGAATTTTCCAGAAAGAAAACATGCAGTTGTTTCAGTTTGGAATCCAGAATATCTATACGGAATGGCTTTACCCGGAACAGCACTCAGTTTTCCCCTATGTCACATTATGCTTCATTTTAATGTAGCTGATGGCAAGTTATCCTGCTTATTATATCAACGAAGTTGTGATATGTTTTTAGGTGTTCCATTCAATATCGCAAGTTACGCGCTTCTTACTCACATTATGGCAAAACTTGCAGGTTACCAACCTGGCGATTTCGTTCATACCTACGGGGATGCACATATTTATGAAAATCATTTTACTCAGGTAAACGAGCAATTAACTCGTATCCCCCGTCCATTTCCAAAATTAAGTATATCGGATGCCGCAATTGATTTAAGTAGTTTTAAGCCAGAACAAGTCTCGTTAACTGGTTATAATCCCTATCCGACATTAAAGGGAGATTTAACTGTTGCCGGTGGGTTCGATGAGAAAGACCGAACCTTTAATTCAAAAAAAGTATGTTAGGTAATTGTTCAGCACTTGAAAACCAAAGTCCAAAATCCTTAATTAACTGAAGCCTTATAAAATATTATTTATGACACTAATAATTTTAAATTTTGGCGGACAATTTACTCACCTTATAGCAAGACGTCTTAGAGATTCCGGCGTTTATGCAGAAATCTTACCCGCAGATTCATCTTCTCAATTAATTTTATCCTATCATCCAACCGGAATAATTTTATCTGGTGGTCCATCAAGCGTTTATGAGCAAAACGCTCCAATGTGTCTACCCGAAATTTTTCAACTAAACATTCCAATATTAGGTATATGCTACGGAATGCAGATTACCAGCTATCTTTTAGGTGGAAAAGTTGTTCCTAATGAACACAAAGAATTTGGAAAAACCGAACTTAAACTTACTAAACAGAGCACATTGTTTGAAGGTTTAGATTCTTTTCAAATTGTTTGGTTTTCTCACGGGGACTCAGTTGAAAAGATACCAGAAGGGTTTGAAGTAACCTCAAATTCACCAACCTGTCCCATCGCTTCAATGGAAAATACTAATTCGAAGATTTATTCGGTTCAATTCCATCCAGAAGTTGTTCACACTCAAAATGGAACGAAAATTCTTGAAAATTTTGCACTTAAAGTTTGTCAAGAAAAAGGAGATTGGAAAGCAACAGAGCAGATTCCAACAATATTAGCTGAAATTTCTAATCAAGTAAAAGATAGTCAAGTAATAATGGGAATAAGTGGAGGAGTGGATTCTTTAGTAGCCGCTACCTTAATCGAAAAAGCAATCGGTACCAAACTTCACTGTGTTTTTATCAATACCGGTCTACTTAGAAAGAATGAAGTGGAAGAAGTTTCAAGTCATTTACAACAAAGGGGATTTTCAAATTTACACGTAATTGATTCAAGCAAATTGTTTTTAGAAAAATTATCTGGAGTAACAGACCCCGAACAAAAAAGAAAAATAATTGGTCATACTTTTGTAGAAGTTTTTCAGAACACTGCTAAAGAATTAAATCAACACAATCAGATTGAATTTTTAGGCCAAGGTACCATTTATCCAGATAGAATTGAAAGCGCACAACCTACCAAATATGCCTCAAAAATCAAATCTCATCACAATTTAACTTTACCTGAAGATATGAAGCTCAAAGTAATCGAGCCACTTAAAGAATTCTATAAAGATGAAGTTAGATTGCTAGGTGAGCGTTTAGAAATTCCACATAACTTATTATACCGTCATCCATTTCCGGGCCCAGGACTTGCAATTAGAATTCTTGGAGAAATAGATTCTCAAAAAATCTCCATTTTACAGCAAGCAGATGCAATATTCATAGAAGTTTTAAGAGATAATAATTATTACGATTCTACTTGGCAAGCCTTTGCCGCTCTATTTCCAATTAAAAGCGTAGGAGTGATGGGTGATTCAAGAACCTACGAATACATTATTTCTCTTAGAGCAGTAAATAGTGTAGATGGAATGACTGCGGACTGGTCGAAAATCCCTTACGATATACTTGAAAAGGCAAGTAGCCGAATTGTAAATGAAGTAAGGGGAGTAAACAGGGTGGTATATGATATTACCCAAAAACCGCCCGGCACAATTGAATATCTTTAATTCGTTTCAAGCAATTGTTTTACTGTCATTCCAATTGATTGGTTTGAGTCATAAGAAAATGCAAAACCCATTGATTTTATTTTATTAGTGTCAAGCATAGATTGAGTAACATCTCCCTTCCAGGACAATCCCCCAGTATGCTTGATATTTACTTTTTGTATACTTAATCCAACATTCTCAATAACTATTTTTGCCAATTCATCTACGGTAGTAGCGTTTTTACTGGCCAAATTAAATATATTGACGGAATCTAAGTCCAAAGATTCGGCAAAAAGCATGGCCGAAACACAATCAGAAACGTGCATATATGATTTTGATTGCATTCCATCTCCTAAGATTTCAAGTTCATTAGGATTTTTTTTAAGTTTATTAATAAAATCGTAAATAACACCGTGACCTTGATTTTTTCCAACAACATTAGCAAATCTAAAAATTACACCTTTCCACTGGTAATTATCACAATAAGTTGAAACCAATCCTTCGCAAGCAAGTTTGCCACTTGCGTAAATTGAAATTGGTAAAAGTGGTCCATAGTTTTCATTTGTGGGAGATATCTTTGCATTACCATAAACTGCTCCCGAAGATGAAAAATAAAATTTCTTGTTAAACTTCTCAGAATTTTTAAGTGATTCAAGTAAATTATAAGTTGCATCAACATTATTCTGCCAACTATTTCTTTTTGGGTCAGTTCCCACATTTGCCAATACAAAACCTGCTAAATGATAGACTGAAAAAGACTTGTTTTCAATGTTTTTAATTTCTTCTTCAAGTTCTAATTTATTTTTTAAATCTACTTTTACAAAATTTAGATTTGCAGAATCTTTAACATCTTTGAGATTATTCATCTTTCCAGCCGACAAGTCATCGAATACATATACTTGCCTTCCATTTGAAATAAGTTTATCAACTAAATTTGATCCAATAAAACCCGCTCCGCCAGTTACTAAAACTGCCGGTTTTAATTCATTCATTAACTAGTTTCCTCTTTACTGTTCATATATCATAGAATTAATTTTTTTAGGAATAGTTTTAATTGATTTAGAAACTTTATCTATGAATCTTTTACTCTGATTATAATTTCCTAAATAAACCGGACCCAAACCATTTCTTAATTTCATTAATCTGTTTGTCATTGAAATCAATCCCTTATCATTTGCATTTTTTGGAGAAGATTTATTCAGTTCAATTTCATTCTTGTAAACTTGAATTGTATTGTAAGCAATCGTTTGCCAGTTAAATTGTTCTAAAGCCTTCTTTCTACTGGTTTTACCCATTTGTTTCATTCTTTGTTCATTTGAAAGAACAGAAATTACTGCGCCAGCAAGGGCAGTAATGTTTCTTTTAGGAACCACGATGCCGTTAGTATGGTCTACTAATTCTCTATTTCCGCCCGCATCAGTGCAAACAATTGGTTTACCGCTTGCCATTGCTTCTAATATTGCAACCGGTAAAACTTCCCATAACGATGGCAGTACAAATATGTCTGCAGAAGAAAGTAATTTTCTTAATGATGCATCATCAACAAATCCCGGAAACTTTACATTATCGTTTAATTTTAGTTTGTTTACTAAAGTCTTTAGTTCAGTTAATTTATCGCCTTTACCAACAACAACCAGTTGTACTTCTGGCATTATCGTCAAGATTTCCGGCATTGCTTTAATTAGGTATTCTAATCCTTTTTGTTTGATTACTCTACCTACAAAAAGTAAAAGTGGACCTTTTGTCAAATTGAATTTATTTCTAATTGCTTTTTGCCTTGCTTTTAATGGGTCGGTGCAAACAAAGTATTCACTTCCTTCCACGCCATTTGGGATGTAAGTAAATTTAGATTTAGGTATACCGTATTTTGAAACATCTCCGATTGCCCAATTACTAACGGATATTATTCTATCAGCAGATTTGAGAACTTGCTTTCCAATCACTTGGTCATAAAGTCCTCCCAATACCGTATAATGTAAAGCAATTCCTACTGGTCTGGCATTGTGTAAAGTTACTATGAATGGTTTGTTCACTGTTTTTGCATAAATTAGTACGCTATCAAAATCTGGAAACCATCTATCTTGCAAATGAATAATGTCGAAATTGTATTTTTCATCTAATTTTGCTAGTGATTCTTGAACGTTTGCCGAAAGTACAAGTGGCGGAGGATATAATCCGGGAATTCTGATTTCCGTACATTCAATTCTATGAATCTTTATTCCTTCTATGTTTTGTTCTTTTGATAAATCAGAAAGTTTTCCAGTCATAACGTGAACTTCGACACCCTGTTTTACCAGATGTTTTGAAAGTTCGAGCATATGTTTTTCGACTCCACCCATAAATGGAGAAAACAATGCGTTAACAATACAGACTTTTATTTTCTTTTCATTTTTCATATTAAAATCAATTGTAGGTTTATATCATACTTTGTCATACTTTTTAAAATTACTCTATTTTAATTATAATTTATAACTTATTAACCTACTAGTTTTAATAAATTCGTCTAGTAAAGTTTAATTTGTTAGATTTCATTAATTTCATTTGTTTGAAATTAAATTATATTAAAAGAGGATTAAAATGACTAAACCTATTTCAGTAAGTGTAATTATTCCTGCTTATAATGAAGAAAAATTAATTGAAAGAACTCTTAAAAATATCAAAAAAGTTCTTCCCCAATCCCAAATAATTGTAAGCGATGGTGGAAGCAAGGATTCAACTGTAAGAATTGCAAAGAAATATGCAAAAGTTGTTTTTGAAAAATTACACTCGGTGGGCGGAGGTAGAAATGCCGGTGCACAAGTAGCTACTTCGGACATTTTATTATTTGTAGACGCAGACACTTTTCCAACAAAATCATTTGTAGATTCGATGTTTAAAGAATTTTCAGATGAAAATGTAGTATGTGTTAGTTGTTCAATTATGCCGGAGAATTTAGACCTTTTTTCAAATCTCTTCTTTAGGTTTTTGAATCTAATTGTCATTTTTAATTATCTAATTGGCAAACCCACCATTGCAGGAAGTTGTGTGGCCTATCGAAAGTCTGCATTTAAAAAAGCCAAAGGATTTGACCCCTACACTATGTCTGCTGAAGATTTTGATTTGAGTTTAAGAATAACTGAATTTGGTAAAGTTAGATTCTTAACTGATTTAAGTGTTCCAACCTCAAATAGACGATATAAAAAATTAGGTCTAATCGGTCTTTGCAAAGATTGGACTAAAACCTCCATTAATTTCATATTAGGAAGAAAAACATCGAGTTATTATGCTCCGAGGTAATAGTTTCATTTTGGAGATAGAAAGTAAGTGATTATAGATTATTTAATTGCCTTTCTAGTAATTTTTTCAGTAGTTCTAGTAATTCTGCTTTATTTTCTTCCGGATGTTCCAATTGTAATAGACAAAAAGAAAACTTTACCATCAATTTCAATAATTCTTCCGGTTTACAATGAAGAAAACAGTATCGGTCAAACAATTCATTCTGTTTGTAATAGTTCGTATCCAAAAAACAGCAGTTTTGAATTATTAGTCATTGATGATGGTAGTAAAGACAATACTTATAACGTTGCCAAAACTATTGCAAAAGAATATCCAAATAAAGTAAAAGTTTATCGAAAAGAAAATGGTGGAAAAAGTAAAGCACTAAATTTTGGAATTTTAGAATCATCCGGACAAATAATTGCAACCTTAGATGCCGATTGCATTGTAGGAAAAAACAGCATCGAACTTCTTTGCCAGATGTTTTCTGATTCTTCTGTAATGGCAGCAACTGCTGCAGTTAAAATTAAGGAACCTAAGAATTTTCTTGAAAAAATGCAACAAATAGAGTATTTGTTTATCTTATTCAACCGCAAGTTAATGGCAAACTTAAATTCAGTAAATGTTACTCCTGGACCATTAAGTGTTTTTAGACGTAAAGTGTTTGATGAAATTGGTTTATTTGATACATCAAATATTATGGAAGATCAAGAAATTGCCCTTAGAATTCAATCAAAGAATTATCGAATTGTAACAAATAATCAAGCAATAGTCTACACTATCCCTCCATCTACATTCAGTTCTTATGTTCGTCAGAGAGTTCGTTGGAATAGGGGTGGACTTAGGAATTTGATAAATTATTATTACTTAATTCATCCCAATTATGGAGATTTTGGAATTTTAATAATGCCCCTTTGGGTATTAAGCGTTCTTGCAATCTTTGCAGTTATGGGTTTAGTAATAAATAACATAATTACTGGAAACTTCTTTGAGTTTTTAAAATACGGCCTACTCATTCCAATTATCTATGGAATTGGACCGATTTCAATTCTATCGATATTTTCCATTGCCTTGGGTTTAATCTGGACCGCTCTAGGTTGGTGGTATTATAACGATGAGAATCTTACGCTTTGGAATATGTTTCTGTACTTTTTTATTTACCCAATCCTATCTACTTATGTTTGGCTCGTTACTCTGTTTAAAGAATTAAAAATGGAACCATTAAAGTGGTAGAAAAATTGATTATAATTATATTCTAGTTTTTAACATATTTAATCTATAAATTAAAAATTGATTAGAATGAAAGAACAAGAAATTAAACGCACTATAAGTTTGAAAATAATAGTGGCAGCTTTAATTATTTCATTATTGATTTTTGCAAGCGGAGTAATTATTGGTCTTGCATTTTCTCAAGCATCAACAAATTCTCTTTCAAACGAACTTGATTCATTACAAGCCCAAACTAGCTTTTTAGAAGTAGCTTCCCAATCAAACTTTGGTCCATCAATAAACCAAACTAAACTTCTCTGCCCACTTTACTCAAGTCAATTATCATCATTTGATAATCAAACCGAGTTATTCAGACAAAAATTAGATTATTTAATTCAAACTCGAGGATTAACCGACCCTTCAGTATTAAGCCTCCAAAGTTCATATGATTATCTTCAAGCAAGAGATTATCTTAACATAAAACGCTTTGATTATCAATGTGGTTTTAATTTTAATTCCGTTTTATTCTTCTATTCACCAAATTGTCCAGATTGTGACAATCAACTAACTAATTTGGCTCAAGTTAAAAAACAGAGTAACTTTAGCGTATTTATTTATTCGTTTGATGGAACATCCGGTCAAACAGCAGTAAACGCATTGAAAGCGATTTATAATGTTAGTAACTCCTATCCCGTTACTGTCATAAACGATAAGGTGCTTTACGGAGTTTACAACCAATCCGAAATTTTAAGCTATTTAAATCAAAGTAGCTCTTAATTACAAAAACAATTTGTACTGTATCTTTTTATTTTCTGTAATTTTCAACCGAGTTTACATATAACTCTTGCCATTTGTTTGCCACATTACTAAGTGAGTATTTAATTGCTGTTTCTCTTGCGTTCTTTTTCATTCTATTTTTGTTTAATCCTTTAATCTCTAACGCTTTAATTATTTTTCTTGCGCATTCTTCTGTATCGGTTTGTTCGAACAAATAACCATTATAATCTTCTTTAATCATTTCTGGTAATGCCATTGCATTAGCAGCAACAACCGGGGTGGAGCAAGAAAGTGCTTCTAAAGCTGCCAAACCCTGAGTTTCAAATGTAGATGCAGTAGCAAAAACATCGACTGATTGATAAAGGTCAATTATTTTTTGTTCACTTAAGAATCCCATCAGTTTAACATTCTCGCTTAAGTTTTGTTTTACAATTTCTTTTTTGACTTCATTTACTGCTGGTCCCTCTCCCGTTACGATAAACTTAACCTGTGATTTTTCCTGAATCACTTTTTTTGCAGCTTTTATTATGAGGGGAACATTTTTTTCAGGACTAATTCTTCCTGCAACCAAAACCACTTGTTCATTTTTCTTAATTCCATAATCAATTTTAACTTGTGATTTCTTATTTAAATTTGGACTAAATTTATTTATGTCCACTCCATTGGACATTACCTTTACTGGTGAAATGTTGTGCATTTTTAGTTCATCTGCTACCACTTGTGAAGGGGCAGTTATCAAATCAAATCCAGAATAAAATACCCCAAGGGTTTTCCAAGTCAAATCGCTTGCAACCTTTTCACTTCTTTTATCAAATGAAATTAGTTTTACTGCTTTAGGCAGCATAGTGTGAAATGTACCAATTGCAGGAACCTTTAAGTTTTTTGAAGTAGCAATTGCTGAAAGACCCATCGTTGTCATTGCGTGACTATGTACTAACTGGATTTTCTTTTCCTTTGCTTGTTTAATTGAACTTAAATAAGGAAACAATGCGATTTTATATTGAGGATAAAGTGGAAAAGGAATCGAGCGATGATAAAAAACATTTTGTGAGTCTTTATCCATAATTGTTGGTTTATTGCCAGAGGTAAATATGTAAATTCTATCCCCTTTTTTTTCAAGTGCGTTTCTTAAATCAACTACTGATCTAACTACCCCATCAATATTTGGCAAATAAGTATCAGTAAAGTATGCAATATTCAAAGATTTTTCCAAGAGAATTCCTCATATTAGTTTAAGCGCCAATACTGTCAATGCAATTGATACTATTAGCGCCAAAGGAGCAATTATTTTTGCAATTGCCAAAATAGAATTCACTGTTGATGTTACTTCTGATGCTTTTCCGCTACCTAAAACTTTAATGATTAAAGGCTCATCTGCAATTGATATTGTTGCAGGTTCTAAGTTTTCATTTGCTTGTTTTGCAGTCTGAACAAATATATCAATCATATTTTGTTTTTCTGCATCGGTTAAAGCCAAACCCAACGGATTGTGAATTCCATTGATAGTGTTTACCACGTGAGTGTCTGTTGTACTTATGTCAATAAACTTAAAATCTAAACTCTTTACTGACTCAACAAGGCTGTCTTTAAATTCAGGAATAATATTGTTAGCATCAAAGATTGCCATTGCCCATTTTTTATTTCCAGCACTTATTACGATTATTTTTAGTCCGCCCTTGGCAATTCCCTTTGTATTATTATATGAACTTAATGGGTTGCTAGCAACTGCCACTTTTAATTTTCCTTTAAAAGTAGTTTCTAACTGTCCAATGCATTTTTCATACTCTTCATATTCCGCACTTCCCACGTCCCATTTTCTTTTTCCATTATCCGTTTTGCAGTTATGTCGGTCAATTATTATTGCTTGATTGTATTTTGCTTTAAGTAAATTGCTAAGTGCCCTTCCTGAAGCATAATTTATGTCATCAGTTGGCATTGGTGCTCTGGATAAAGTCACCACTGCACCATTTTCATAAGCAAAACCATCAGCGTGAGAATAATTGCAAGTTGATGAAAGAATACTAACTATATCCGAACCCTTTGAATTTGTAGCTTTAGTAATAGCATTCATTAAAGCATTTTCAATTTCTATTGATTGATTTGCGTGAACCGGATTAAAGTCAGGTAAAGCAGTTCCGTGAAATACTAAACTAGGTACATTTAATTTTTCAGTGAAGTTTGACGATAATATGTAGGGTAATTCACTACCACCCAAATTACCTAACGGACCATAATGGACATTTGGAACAAGTATAACTGCTGCTAGTTTATTCTTAACTTTGAAAACAACCACACTTGCATTTGTATGAACGATTTCTCCCATTTCATCAAGAACTTCTTCAAGTGCCTGACTTCCTCTAACCCATTGAGCAACAAACAAAGTTAATGCCCAAATTGCCGATACTCCGAAGTTTTTCTTTGCAGGTGCATTTAACAAATATGAAAGGGAAGAAAGTGCCACCAACATAACTACTGATGCAACAATAAGTTTTGGAATTATAAACAACGATATTTGATTTAAAGAAGGTTCAAGTGTGGTATAAGCTTGCCAAAGCACAATTAAAGATAAATTAAATATGGGGTGTAAGAATGCTGAGGGAATTGCCTTTGCTGCACTTTTTCCAAATCCAATTGCAAGTGCAAAAAACCATACAACAAAAACGATGGCATTTGCAATAAGAATAGTCTGCTGAGTAGCAAGTAAATTGCTTGTTCCATATGCAAATATTCCAAAAAGATAGAAAATAGAGGCAATCGTTTGTGCGATTAAGCCCGCAAGTAAAAAATATTTCAATTGTCCAGTTATTTGCTTTCTATAAAAAACTGATGCTACTAGCATACTTGAAAAAAGTGCGGGGACTGAAAGTATGAAGAATCCTCCCGCCCCACCAAATAAGAATGCGTCTGCAAGGGCGTGGTCCTTAAGTCCAATTAAAATTCCTGCTGCAAAACCAACTAATACGATGTAAATTGCTAACCTTCGATAACTTGGAACTTTAAAAAACCATTTAGTAGGAGATATTGCTTGTTCTTCAATTTCCATTAATTATAACCCGAATTTAACATTAGTAATCAAGTGCATTTAAAATTAGGTTTATTGGGTTTTTATTACCAATTGATTGACTTAAATTTTTAAATTTGTCTTGCCATTGTTTTTTTCAATTTAATGGCATTTGATGTGAATTCTTTAAGTACTTCGCTAAACGTTTTACCTTCAACAGCCGCAATCTTCATTAACTCAAGAGTAAGAAATCTAATTTCTGAATTAATTGCTGAAATTTCTGCAAATTCTTCTGGTATTCCGGTCATTTAGTATTTTTCACTTACTTAGTTTATTCTATACACTAAAATAATATATTTATAGTTTTATTAGTTTCTTGTGAATAATGTTAAGCAATGTCCTAAATGCGGAAAATTTGAGAATCAAGTTTATGATGGCAAACCATTGGGGTTTGTTGGTTTTTTCTGTCAAGATTGTTTTCTTAAAGATACCAAATTCTATTCTACCGAGTTTGTAGATAAACTTAGACACTGTCCAAAATGTTCCCGAACTAGATTTTCTGGAGAATTTGAGACAACTACTTCTGGAAAAATTGCCAGGTGGTTGTTTACCAAGATTAAACCTAAATTTCCAATTAAAAGCTACAATATGACATATAAATTTGCAAAAAGTTATTTAGTGGTAAATATTAGTTTTATTTTTTTGGTGAATTCTACTCCCGTCTCAAAATCTGATGTTTTTTACGTTCCTCTTGATTCGAACGCCTGCACAATGTGTAATAGAGTTAGTGGCGGTTATCACGAAGCATTAATTCAAATAAGAAGTTCAAAACCAACAAAAATTGAATCAACCGCAAAGAAATTAATAAGGTTTATCGAACAAGATTCAGCAATTGGACAAATCATTCATCTAAAAGAAGGATTGGATATTGAAGTAGTAGACAAACGCTCGGCAATTGCCGCGACTCACTCTTTAGGAATTTCTCTATCTACTTCAAGAACATTAGTAGGTCAAAAAGCTGGTAAAAGGCTTTTTAGACAAACTATACTTGTTCGAGTTTAATTGTGTCCCTGTTCGATAGCGTTCTTTAAGTTTGCTCGAACGCCCTCTAAATCTTCAGTTGTTACAATTAATGGAATTCCTTCGCTTTCTGCAATTTTTACTGCAAGCTTGTCTACTTTATCTGCTTTAATTCCCAACAAAACCACCATTGCAGGTTTAATTGGTGAAACTCTAATTGCAACTAACGGACTTCTACCCGTTGATACGTTGGTAAACAGCAAAGCTCGTTGAGTGGTAGTTGAATAGACTTTCATAAAGCTTTCATAAGGAAGTTCTAAAATTACCTTAATTGAGTCAATAATTGTTGTTCCGTATACGTGTACATTATCTAATTTGTTTTCGCAAGCAACAGCCTTTCCATTTATAATTTTTGCAAGTTGTGCTCCCGTAATAGCTGATGGAAAATTAAAAGCTTCAAAAAATTGTTTTGGAGATTCAGCTTCGCCAAATCTTTTAATCAATTCCCCTCCTCTTGAAGCATCTATATCTACTAACGCTTCAACAAATCTTTTGATTACTACTACTCCTGGGCTTTTTCTTCTATTTCCTTCGTAATCTGAAATAGTTGAAGGAGTGATTTTAAGATATTTTGAAAGTTCAGTCTGGCTTACTCCAAAAACTTCCCGCCACTTTTTAAGAGCTT
This sequence comes from Microcaldota archaeon, assembly GCA_021782355.1. Lineage (GTDB taxonomy): Archaea > Micrarchaeota > Micrarchaeia > Norongarragalinales > UBA97 > JAJXUZ01. The sequence goes on from JAJXUZ010000009.1 coordinate 19,796, forward strand.
GACCAGCATCAGTGGACATTGCAATTTCGCCTGCGATTTTAACTTTTAATTGTTCCATTTGTTAACTTGTCTCCTTATCTACTATGATTGTTAAAAGCATTTGATAAACAAAATGATTTACTAAAATGGTAATAGTTGGAATTTGTTTAAATACCTATCGTAATAAAGTTCGTCAATATGCGAAATAAAAAAATTGTTTTTTCAAAAGCTTAATTAGAAAGGAATTTATTATAGAAATGACATTAATATGTTATATAATAAAAATCACATTTCTGATTTTGTAGGTTCTAACTTATTCTTCAGATTTTGTTTTAAAGGTGAAATTTAATTTTATGAAAATTATAGTTCCGGACACCGGAGTATTAATTGACGGAAGAATTACTGAATTAATTAAAAATGACCGACAGTTTAATTCATCCACAAAAATAGTTGTTTGTCAAGCCAGTTTGGCAGAATTAGAATATCAAGCAAACGTTTCAAAAGAAACCGGTTTTGCTGGCTTATCTGAACTCAAATTACTTTCAAGTCTTGCAAAAGAAAACAAGATAATTTTAGAATTTTCGGGTGATAGGCCAAATGCATTTGAAATTCAAAATGCACGATATGGTGAAATTGATTCAAAAATTCGTCAAACTGCAAAAGAATTAAACGCAACGCTAATCACTACTGATAAAGTTCAAAAGGAAGTTGCGCAAGCCCAAGGAATCGAAGTTGTTTATCTTGAACCTATTGTAACTATTCCCAAACTTTCTCTTTCTAAATACTTTTCAAATCCACAAACAATGAGTGTACATTTAAAAGAAGGAATTAATCCCCTTGGAAAAATCGGTTTACCTGGAGATTTTAACTTAACCAAACTAGATTCCACAATACTAACTTCAAAAGAAATCCATCATATGGTTCAAGAAGCTCTTGAATTTTCAAAGCGTATGCCGAACTCTTTTGTTGAAATCGATAAAAAAGGAGCAACTGTTATTCAGGTTGCAGACTATAGAATTACCTTTACCAAGCCTCCATTTTCCGAAGCTTGTGAAGCCACTATAGTAAAACCCTTAGTTAAACTTTCAATTGAAGACTACAATATTACCGGAACTTTAATGCAAAGACTTACTATCAAGGCTGAAGGCATAGTAATTGCAGGTCCGCCAGGTAGTG
>JAJXUZ010000060.1 GCA_021782355.1 Microcaldota archaeon
GGTTTTCTACTCTTCAAAGATGTCCGCGACCAGCCCCGAGTCGGGGTCGAAACAAAGGGTAAGATGCCCTGTCCGTTTAGGTCAACTGCCGGTAAATACATTGTGCTAAAGGCAGAAGAAAAAGACGCAAAGAACAATAAAGAGAGTACAAAACCGAGTAGAAAATAATTATTTTTCAATTTGAATTAACCCCCGAAAATTAACTGGAATTTATCAAATGATTTTGGAATTTAATAATATTGTTTGAACTAACGGTGGGCTTAACCTATTTTGTTCAAATCTGCCCTTAAAGCTGCAAAATCCGATTCTCTCATCAATGCTTCAAGTTTTTGCTTATTGCCAAACATATCATAATAGCTAATTTCTACATTAATTTTTCCTAAAATAACTTCTCCACTTTTTCTTAACGAATCCACATATCCATTTCTAATAGAAATTTGATTTGTTTTAGTAAAGATTACAATTCCCTCATCGTATACTTTAATTGAGCCCCAGTAATCATTAAACTGAGCAGGATATTGGTGAGAAGGTTTTTTGTCAGTGTGGTCAAACATCATTGTTTATTACCCTAAACATTTTTTTACTTAAAATTCATTTAACATTCAACATTAAAATAGTATGGAATAGGCTTTATTTGCCATTAAACATCAATAATTACCGTTGCTTGATACCCTTCATTTGTTTTAACAAGTTTAAATTTATGCCAGGTTACTGCTTTTGGGTCCACTAACATAGTATGTTTTTCATTATTTATTTTTTCCCCAAAACATATTGCATTAATTTCAAATTTTTCATTTACTTTTAATTCAAATTTAGAGAATACAAGTAACTTTGCATCCTTTAAAAATATTAATTCTTCTAGAAAATCGTGCAATAATTGTTCATTATTACTTGCTGAAAGAGAAATTTTGATTTTTTTTGATTGTTCAATTTTCTTAAGGTCTTCTACCATTATCGAAGTCAATGCCAAAGCGGAATTTATGAACAGTTCTGACAAATCTTTTCCATTAGCAACAAATGCAACATCAGCAACAGTAATTCCTTCCACAAACTCAAATTTTTTCATTTATTTGTTTTTATTTGAATTTAATCTTCAATACAAGCAGCTAATCCTTCTTCTAAATTAATTTTTATTTCTTCAGTAATGTTTTGTGTTGAAATGAATACTATATAACTATTATCAATCTGATCTTGCCATTCTTCGCTATCTGCTCTTCCTGCAACATAATTAAACAAGATTATTCTTCCATCAGTTAATTTTACAAATCCCTTCGCGCGATAAATTGAAGAATCAATTCCATAAACAAACTCATTAAATCGTTCTTCCATCAGTGGTTGTTCTAAAGGAACTACAAACGACTGTATTTGTTGAAGGTGATTTCTATTTATTTTACTTTTATCAACACCCGCAACCTTATCGCTCCTATTAGCTAAGATTAACTGTGGTGATACCTTTCCATTTTCACTTACTGCAATTAACGCCCTATCATTAATTTCTCTTAATTTTTCTGAAATATCTGCAATAATTGACTTGTCCACTAAATCCGCTTTACTTAGTATCAATAAGTCTGCCATTTCAATTTGAACTCTTCCAGTATGGCCTAATGACGGATATTTCGTAAATGCATCACAGTCAACTAAAGTTACTACTGAGTCTAAACGTGCCACATCAATTGCTTCTTGTAAGTCTACAATTATAGCATCCGGTTCAGCAAGTCCGGTAGTTTCTACAATAACGTGTTCTGGTGGGTTTTTCATAGACGCAAGTTCTAATAACGCGGCATTAAATTCTCCGGTTAACGAGCAACATACGCAACCCCCAGCCAACTCTACTAAATCAAAGTTTGAAGATTTGATAATTTTCGCATCAACATCAATTTCACCAAATTCATTCATTAATATTGCAATTCTTGGTCCGTTTTCCTTTGCGTAATCTAAGAGACTTTTCAATAAGGTGGTTTTACCCGCTCCTAAATATCCGGTTAAAATAGTTACTGGAAATTTATTCAATTTTTATCCCTTCACATTTGCCAAAGGTAATAATTTTGCCACCTTGTGACTTAATCCAGCTTTACTTGCGGCATCAATTACTTCGTCTATATCCTTGTATGCTCCGCCGGCTTCTTCTGCAAGACCAGCATAAGAAACTGCTTTAACATAAATGCCCCTAGATTCCATATCTTTTTGTAATGCCTTTCCATCATACATAGATTTCGCTTGTGTTCTACTCATTTTTCTTCCAGAGCCATGAGCAGTAGAACCCCAACTTAATTTCATCGATGCTTCCGTTCCGCTAAGTAAATAACTTCCGGTTTCCATACTTCCGCCAATAATTACCGGTTGCCCATATTTCCTATAATGAATGGGAATATCTTTGTGGCCCGGTCCAAATGAACGAGTGGCACCCTTTCGGTGAACTAAAAGTTTTCTTCTTTGACCATCAAATTCATATTCTTCAAGTTTTGCTGTATTGTGAGCTACATCATAAATTTGGCTCATTCCCAAATTCTCAGCATCAGTTTTGAATACGTTTTCAAAAGCTTGTCTAATTCTATGCAAAATTGTCTGCCTATTTGCAAAACTCATATTCAAACCGCATTTCATTGCAGAAAAGTAATCCTGTCCTTCCTTTGAATGAAATGGTGCACAAGCAAGTTCTCTATCTCTGATTTTAATTTTGTACTTACTTTCCATTACATTCAGAAATGTTTGAAGATGGTCAGTTGCCACCTGATGGCCAAAACCTCTGCTTCCGCAGTGAAACATAACTACGATTTGATTCTCAAACAAACCATACGCTTTTGCAATTTCACTATCCATAATATTGGCACCCCTAACCCACTGAATTTCCAGATAGTGATTTCCGCTTCCAAGCGTTCCAATTTGATTTAGTCCCCTTTCAACTGCTCGATTACTAATCTTTGCAGAATCTGCTCCGTCAATTCTTCCATTTTCTTCAGTATTAATCAAATCTTCTTTCCAGCCGTATCCATTATTAACGCACCAATCTGCGCCCTCTTCAATTACTTTTCTAAATTCATTTTTATTTAATTTAACAAAACCAGAACTACCCACTCCGGCCGGAACAGTTTTGTAAAGCAAATCAGTTAATTCTCTAATTTTTGGCATAACATCTTTAACAGTTAAATTAGTCCGAACTAACCGCATTCCGCAATTAATGTCAAAGCCCACTCCGCCAGGTGAAATTACTCCTTCCAATTCATCAAAAGCAGCTACCCCTCCAATAGGAAATCCGTATCCACTATGACCATCGGGCATACAAAGTGATGCATCTACTATTCCAGGCAGTGTTGCAACATTAGCAGCTTGTTCGAAAACAGATTTATCCATCTGACCTACAATTTCCTTCGAACCATATATTCTTGCAGGTACAAGCATTCCTTCCTTATAATCCTTGGAAATTTCATAACAATAGTCGTTGACCTTTTTCATTTTATTAATTGAGTAATCATCAGATATCGTAAAACTTCACCTTATTTTCTAAAATTTCTAGTAACATAATTTATGTTTGAACTATAATTTAATCCCAAATGTTTTAGCAAATGAATCTAGAAAATATAATTCACTAAGTATGCTAAAACAAATCCAAAAAGTATTCCTAAATAAGTTAATTGATAAAAATCCAATTGTGGATGATGGGATTCTTTGCTTTTTCTGCCAAAATTTTTACCAATCATCATAAGGATTACATAAACAATGGCAGCACAAGCTATTGCATCAAAAAATACAATAAATAAATTCGAATTATAATACATTCCAATTACCGTTCCAATTACTGTTGGAATAGCTCCCAAGAAAAAAACCATTGAAACAAACTTTTTATCCATCTTAGCGTTTTCAAACATTAACGGAGCAGCAATAGGAAAACCTTCAGTGGCGTTTTGTAAAGAAAACCCAACTAAAGTTAAAATCCACACCGAATTTAATCCCAAGGCAGCCGAAGAACCAAATAACAAACCCTCAGTAAGGTTTTGCGTGCCAATTCCCAATGCAGCAAGAAAAGATGCAAACTTAGCATTATTTTTCAAATTCTTCATACTTGAAAAATAGTAGAATAGTAAGTATGCCAGTGCAAAAAATAATATGAATATTAATTGATAAGTAATATTTGAACTTTGATTAAAGATTGTCTGAACATCAGAGTATACGTCCATTAATAAAAAAATTAGAATTCCTGCAGCAAACGAATTGTAGAAA
>JAJXUZ010000061.1 GCA_021782355.1 Microcaldota archaeon
TATTGACGATTCTTTAAGTAACGTTTCTGTTGCAAAGAGTTTAGGTATAAATTCGGTTCTTTTTATTAATACTGAACAGTTAATCAAATCATTAAGTCAATTTACTATTGTTTAAAAGATTTAACGCGTAAAAATACTTAATAGATGGAACAAAGCAATAATTTGAAAGTTATCGGATTTACTGGTTTTTTTGGAGCTGGTAAGGGCACTGCACTTTCCTTAGTTAGTAAACTTACCAACGCTTCAATTTATAGTACGAGTGAAGAAATTTCATTAGAATTAATTAAATTAGGATTACCAACAGACCGCTTACATAAGTATGAACTTGCAAATAAAAGGAGATAAGAGTTCCAAGCAGTGTATTGGGCTTTAAGAGTAGTTGATAAAATTAATTTAGATCTCAATCCCGTAAATGTTTGTTTAGTTGATGCTTTACGAAACGTAGGGGAGATTGAAATTCTAAAAGAGTCATTTAAAGAGAACTTTATTCTTTTTTCAATCGAAGCTCCAATTAAGCTCAGATATTCAAGAATACTCAGTAGGCATAGGGATTCAAATGATTTGCTAAGTTATGATGATTTTATTAAGTCTGAAGAAAAAGAAAACAAGCCAAATCCCTCAAAGTTTGAACAATCATTATCTGCTTGTGCTCTTCTTGCTGATTTTCACATAGATAACTCTACATCAATTAACGAACTTTGTATAAAATTGTCGAGCATTTTAACTATTTTAAAAATACCTGTAATTGCATCTTGTTCTCAAATTTAGTATTCTTTTTTTACTTCTTGTTTTATTACTTGTTTTGCAGTAATTTCAATTACGGCATCGGTTGGATTTTTTCTTGCTGCAACAATGCAATTAATTGAGGTTCCAGTCAAATACTCTCTTTTAAGGTCTAAAGCCGTTTGAGGGTCGATTTTTAATTGACTTAATCCAAGTATTTCAAGAGCCTGTTTATCAAAAAAAGTAATATTTATTGCTCCAGTGTCGTCCTCAACCATTCCTTTTAAGATAAGTAGGGCTTTAAGTTCATTTGAGCTACATTCAGGACAAGTTCCTGTACCTTCAATCATTCGCGTTCCGCAATTACTACATTTTAATATCATTTTTAATCCAGTTAAATCTAAAATTTTTGCTTCTAAATTGTAAATGTTTCCTTCTTTTATTTGATTTATTTTTATTTTTGGATAATTAGTTTGACGAATTGATTTCTGAACAGATTCAATATCAGTATTATTTACAATAATTATTCCTTTCCAACTTAGGTGAAGTTCGAGGCTATTTGTTCTAGGGTCCTTTTTTAAGTAACCTCCTTCAACCTTTGCTGTACTTCCTACAATTGAAGTCGATAATATTTTTGCATTTTCGTCCCAACAAACAAGTCGAATGGCTTTTTGTCCATCCGATATTAATCCGTTGCATACCATTCCAACTGTTTGTTTTTGATTAGCCGATGGTCTTTGAAAAGTTGAAAGCTTTCCAACACTTAGTAATCGTCCGTGAACATCAACATCTAACATTCCATCTACTAAGTCAACTATTGCGTTTATTGGTTTATCATTTATTGGTGGCTCAATAAATTGATTATATAATTTACTTGCATCTTGTAAAGTAATTGTTTGGATTTTTGAAGAGTATGTTACGTGTAATTCTAAGGGAATCTGTGATTTTGTTTTTAATTGAACTCCTTGAATTTTAAGAAGAGAGTTTCTAGAAATCTTTCCTTTTACTATTAGGTCTACAAAATTATCCCATAATACTAAATTAGCATTTGTTTTTCCGTCCCTAATTTCAACATTACAAACGCATCCTTTATTTGTTCCGTTTCTTTCAAATGTTTTTGGAGCATAAATCTTCCAAACTCTTGCAACTAAATTTATTTTTTTTTCAAACTTATTTTCTATAATCTCATTAATTGAGTAAAATGAAGAATTTTCATTTTCGATGTCATTTTGGTTAGAAAATAGTAACCTTGCAAGTAGTTCAACAGCATTTTCTCTTGAAAGTAAACCAGCAAACTTGTTTTGCTGAGCCAGAATCTTTTCTTCGAATTCTTTCTGATTCCAACCAGATTGTTTAATCAACCAATTTTCTCTTTCATTGCTGTTTACTTGATTGTCGTTAAATTCATTTGAAGTATTTTCTTCCATTAATCTGATTACTTTACCTTAATCTATAAAATGGGTGTAGTTTTATCAATAATTTTTTAAAATGTTTCCAGTCTCAATTCTAATTATATGGAAATTCAACTTTGGCAATGGGCAATAATTTTTATTTCGCTTTTATTAAGCCCCTTACTTCTTTCATTTTCAATAATGGCCTATTTTTTAGGGAAGTTTAAGCCAATAATTGCCCAAAAAACAGGACTCTGGCAAATGTTATTTGCAGGAGCTACATTAGGAATAAGTCAATTGTTCTGGATTTTTTATATAATTAGTCTAAATGATTTGTCTATTTATTTAGCGGGTTTTTTTGCATCCTTATCTGCTTTATTTCTAATTTATGCTATGTTTATTACAATTAAAACAAGAAAATAAAAAATAGATTTTAGGAAGGAAAACCCCTCCTAAATTTTTAAAGAATTTAAACGGTTGCTGGTACTGGTTCTGTCTGAGTAGGTGAAGAATCGTTTGTTTCTTCTTTGCTTTCAGTGTCGAATTCTTCTTTTAGTTCGGTTTTCCACACTTCTACTCTTCTGATTGGCAGAATTTTTACTAATGATTTGTGCAATGCTTCGCTTGTTCGATTGTAAAGAACATCTAATACAATTTGACCAAATTCAGTTGAACTGGTTCTTTTCTTAAGTTCTTTAACAACCGATTGTCTAATTGCATGTTTTTGTTCAACACTTGCGGGATTTGCAGTAACTACTAGAACTTTAACTCTAAATTCAACACCGTCTTTTGATTTAACTGGTAATACTATATCTACTAAATCTCGCTTTCTTCTTGCAAGGGTTCTCATATATTCTTTAGCAACTGAGTGGCCGATGAATTTTGCAAGGGCCTTTTTACCAGTTATTTCTGAGATTCTTAATCGAACTGTAGTGTACATATGTGAAAGGTCGTGAGTGATGTCTTTAAGTGGCAATTCGATGATGCGGTTCACCATGGCTTCATCAGAGACTGCTGGAATTTCAGCAGCTTCCATATTATTTAAAAAATTTGGAGCGATGACAACGTACCATTTCTTTGCTTTCCATGAGTCAACAACCTTTTTACTTGCTGATTGAGATGCTTGAGCTGCCATTTTACTTCACCAATAATGCTGCTTTTTCTGAGTCGTACTTCCAGTCTTTTGGCAATTTATTGCCTCTGTAGTACTTTACTAAGCGCCTAATTTTTGATTCTACATTTCTAAGAGAATAGTTATTTGCTACATCTTTTTTATTAATTTTTAGATGTTTTCTTAATCTTACTGCTTTAATGATGAGGTTCATCAAATCGGTTGGATAAGTTGGAGAAAGGTTTTCTTCCTTTAAAATTGTAGAAATTGTTTTTCCAGTAACTTGTTTTGCATTTGGAATTCCGTGTGAATCTCTTAAAATTACTCCAATTTCTGGTTCACGCTTTCCTTCCTTTGCAAGTGTTTCAACTAATTTTGAAACATCTTTTGCATTTGCCTGTACCCAGGGTGCTGCAGTTTTATTTACGGACTTAGTTGATTTACTTTTTCCTCTATGCCTTGAATGCATTCTTGCCATTGAATATTACCTCTAGAATTCAAATTGAAATCGAAATTGATTGAGTTTCCCCAATCTGAGCATTTATTTTTGAAACGTGACCTGCGTTTATAATTTCCTCTTCAATAGAAGGAAGTGCTTTAATAACTTCTTCACTTGCAGTTAGTTGCACTAATGAAATTGATTCATTTAAAGCCAAACCAGATTTAGCTTTGAATCTTCTTATTTCACCCATAATTTGATGAAATACTCCTACTATATTTTCTGCTGACTGATTTATATAACCCTCTTGTAAGCCCGGATATTTGCTTAAGTGAATGCTTTTGACTTGTTCATATTCTCCAAAAAGCGCCTGATAAATTTCTTCAGTGACAAAAGGTGCAAACGGAGCAAGTAGTTTTACAATCGTATTCATACTATTATATAGGGCAAACTGAGCGGCTTGTTTGCTTTCAATTCCTTCTGGTTTGTCGTTGTACACTCTGTATTTAATTTCTTCAAGATAATTGTCGCATAGTT
>JAJXUZ010000010.1 GCA_021782355.1 Microcaldota archaeon
CTTCCAACTTCGGTACAATTAAGCTCTAAGTATAGTGTTAGTGGATTGGTAAAATGTGACATTTTAAATGGAAATGCACTAATTCAATCTAATTCATTAAAATCGTTAGATGGTTTTGTTCTTAATTCGGGTTCATCCGCCTTAGTAGTTTGCAGTTCATTACCCCAAACATCAACTTCCTCTTCAAGCACCCAATTAACTATTACTGCGCAACCACTTTCTACATCAGGAGTACAGTCTTCATCATCACCTTATGTTGTAGTCGAATCATTTCAGGTTTACTCATTATCTCCCATTCAAGCACAATTTTATACTCACTCGCCTTGGGGTCAATTAGTAGATTCAGCAACCGCATCAGCATTGACTGCACCAAGTATATTAACCCCACAAACACCTACTGGAAGTTTAGAATCAGTTACTCCAAATGTCTATTCATTACAATCAATTTCTTCTTCTCAATTAACATCTACAACTAACACAAATACTCAAATAAACTCACCATCAGCTTCTACCTTAACAAGTCCAAGTACAGTAAGTTCCTCTTCTGACACCGGAGCAGGTTATTATTATCTATGTCAGCAAGATTTCTGCAATAACGGTCAAGTACTATACTCTTTGGCAGAAAATATACAGACCTTCATGAATTCTGTTGGAAACTCTATTCCTTCTGGCAGCCAATTTACTGATGCTTCAGTCTATGTTAGAAAACTTATGGCAGAATATCCAAGCAATACGATTAGAAAATCATTTATTATTCAAAAAGCCGGTTCAACTATAATTTCAAATACTGCATTAACTAGTCAACTTGAACAATACTTTGGAAAATCAGTTTCAATAAGTACTCCTCAAACCAATCTATTTGATAAATGCGGAATTTATGCAGTAAACGTATCTGTTAACTTATTATACCCAAGTCTTGCCGGTGCAGGTAATGGAAGAAACGTTTACCTCAGTAAACTTCATTATACCGTTTCTATAATTCCACTTGCCTATTGTTCAAACACTGTTGCGAATTCATTAATTTTAATGGGTAATGAACAAATTCCTTCTTTAAGCCCCCAAACTCCAACCACTAGTTCCTATCAATTTTTAGTTGGAAGAAGAGTGATTACAAGTGTAAGTTCCGAATTCGGTTATGCATTCAAAAAAGGCCTTTCTCATTTTCCATTATCTCTTCTTGGTTCATATGATGTAGGAGTTTATTCTTCTGATACAAGTTCCAACGACCTACTAGTTGCTAAGACTTTCAATAGTTTACTCAATCCAACAACCCATCAAATTTCAGTAACTGCCTCATCTTATGATTATGCTACATTCTGTGCAGCTAATGCAGCTTCTACCTTAGTGCCACTTTTATCCGGTTCAGTATTGGGTGCAGGTTTATCAACTGCAATCACTATTGCAAGTGCCGGTTCAACTTCAGAAGCAACCGCTCCATTTGCATACTTTGCTACTAAACTGGGTGTTGCAGTCGGAAACGCATTAAGTATATGTGGTATTAGTGCCCTTGGCAATTCTATTGCTTATCCAATTAATCAATATTCTGCAGCAGGTACTACTTGTCAAACAATTAACAATTGTATATCTGGCGCAATTTATTCGGCATTTACTACATTAAATCCAGTATCCGGAGTATCTTCTTCCACAGGTGCAGTACAAAGCTTAGGAAATGGAATTTCACAATCGATTCCTTCTGGTAAAACTCTTGCATTAAGTGCACTTCTAGTTGGAGGTGCTTCTACAGTTTCAAATTCAATTGCTTCACCCCAAACTCAACCTGCCACTATTCCCTTAGGTTTAGCTAATGTTCCAAGAGGAGCCCCCGCAGTTGGTGTTTATGGAGCTATCAAATATGCATTATCTAAAAGAGGGGCATCTACAAGTCCTGCTATTTCATCATCGACATCACCAGCAAATATCAATCCTTCTGCCAATTCCCCCACCGTGCAAGAAGACCTTTTAACTTATGCTAAAAAGGCAAATAGCTTACTTAAAGACAACAATGGTGGTACATTGACTCAAGAGCAATTAGACGAGTTAACGACCGGAATGGATGTCATTAAAAATACTTTAAATAATCCAGCAAACGATGGTTATCTAAATAATGAAGGTGTTCAGAACTACTTAAAGGCATACGACTCATTTATTCAAAACCCAAGCACAAATCCCTCTGATTGGTTAACTTTCTTTGATTCAAACTATCCCATATTCTATGATAATGTCCGTTTAGAAGCATCCAATATCGAAGGACTTAGAGTGATTAATAGTCCAGTAACAGTTACTGATGGTTTACAAGGTATTGCAAATATTGCAGATACTACTGAGATTGCTGCTACGACTTCAAGTAAATCAAGTAGTTTAGTTGAGACAATTTCTAATTTCTTATCTTCAAAGTCTGGATTAGCAAAAAATAAAGTTTCGAACTTACTTAAAAATAATCCCGGTTCTATTTTAGGTATTGCAGCATCACTTATTGCCAGTGTTGACGAAAGACCAACCGGAGTATTTCTTACTCCTGTACTTCCAAACCACGTTATTGTAACTCACTTAGAACCATCTGGCTTTTCACTAATAGGAATTCAGTCCATTCTAGGAACTACCAACGAAATTCCAACTGCATATTATTCCTGTTTACTTAACACCGATGCTGTAAATTCACCCACCTCTCTTAATCTGGCCAATGATTGTCAACAAGCATATTCTTTCTATCTTGCAAATCTTTGTAATTCCAATCAAGGAGTATGTGTTAACTTGCTCCCACTTCCCGCATATTCTTCATCTAATGCAAAGTATTCTAGCGAATACGCATTATACATATCCATAAATAATCAGAATTATGTGAATTCTCCAAAACTACTTTCAAGTTTGTTCTACAATGTTGATTCAAGTGGAAATTTCATCACTCCATTTACTCCACTGTCAAACAATGATGTTTTAGTGTCATCTTTGATTAGTTCAGCAGATATTAGTGGTAAACTTACCAATCAAAAAGACACAGGACAGGCAAATCAAGTGGAAACAGTATCAAGTTCTCAACCAAACGTTGCACCCGGATTAACCAATCAATTGAATTAAATGAAATAGAATTGTGGATTAAAAATGGCAAAAACAACAAATTTGAAAAAAGAAAAACCACTAATTACCCAAAAACATCACGAGTTTTATTGGATGGTGTTAATAGTTTTAGTTGTTGTCCTCTCTTACCTTTACGCCGCTTACTTTCCAAATTCTCCATCAGCACTTAAATCAGTTTTCTTTATTCCCAGCCAATCATCAGTTTTAGCAAATTCTCTTTCGAATAGTAACTTTTTGACTTATACTGACCCCTCAATGGGTTATCAAATTCCCTATCCAAAAGGATATTTAGAAACATATGCTCCAGATGCAGGAATTGATGTAAGTTTTTCGGCTTCATATTCCGGAACCACATCAGAAATAATTTATGTTTCATCCGATACTCAAGATACTTTAAACTCAGTTTATGAAAGTCAAATGTATTCGAACTTTACCGATTTTTCAAATGTCACTAGTGCGAAAAACACCCAAGTCAATGGTTATTCCGCTTATGAAGTAGGTGGGAAATTTCCAAATCCATTTACCAACGAGCAAATGATTTACAAACAAACAATAATTAGTTGTCCTGCGAATTCAAATAGAAATTCTTATCTCGCAGTAGTTTTTGGCTTGTTTCCACAAACATTATCGTCCGATTTGGCATATTATAATTATGCAATTAATAACTTTAAATGCTAAAATAATTTTTAGATAAAAATGACTCAAAAAATCAGCGTAAAGGAACATATCAGAATAAATCCAAAGACGGGAAGAATGGATGCCAGAATAATTGCCGCTTGCGATTGCGAGCTATTAGGAAAAATTTATTCAGAAAAAAATGGCGCCCATTTAGATTTACTAAAATATCGTACATTTTATTCAGGTTTACTTTTAGAACCCGACGAACTAAGTAAGCTTTTAGTTGGTGCAATGAATGTAAATTTAGTAGGTCCGCGCGCAATTGATGCCGCTTCTAAAGTCCTTCCATTAAGTGTAAAAAATGCAAGAAAGATTGGCGGAGTACTGCATTTGCAGTTTTATGTAGTTTAAACTAAATGAAAATATCGTTAATTCAAAGAATGTTCAAAATACCAAACTCATAGAAAACGGAGCAAAGAACAAAATGGGTGTATTAAATCAGGTAGTTCGAAATACGCTGTCGTTCGCTCTTGTCACATTCGTTTTAATAGCACTACATTATTTGAATTTTTCAGTTTGGGTTCCTTCAATTTTCCATTTTTTTACTTTTTCTCCCTATTCAAGTTATCTTGCACTTGACCAAATCAGCGTAGTTAATGTAGTAGCATTTCTTTTCCTTTCATCATTGATATTTTTTGGATATTTTTCACCAGTCGCAACAGCATATTTAACCGCACTTTTCATTTATGCTATTTATTCTGGAACTTTATCTTTTCCTGAATTATCTGTTTTCATCCCCGGTTTTGTCGCTCTTTACTCTGGTTTAGTATTGTCTGATGGAATATCAAAGGATTTTAATCACAAAGGAATTGTGTATTCTCAACTTCGACGTGGTCTTGCAATCTTTGGTATTTCAATAATTTTAACTATTCTATTTGTACTCTTTAGATTTTCAATATTCCAATTCATTTCTCAATATGTTTAGAAAAACCGATTTTTAATTTATTTAAAAATCCAAACACTTTAAAAGTGCCAATATTTTAATAAATAAAATCAATTCAAATTGAATTTTTGATAAAAATGATTTTCAACTCAATATTTCTGCTTCAACTCGATTCAATTTTGTCCACCATAAACGATATGAGTTTCGTTATCAAAGTAATTGCCTTAGTGTATTTGATTTATGTATTTTACATAACTTTTGGAGAGAATCAAATTATCTTTCTTGGAGTTACTTTAATTGCCTCTTACTTTATTTTATTCCATTCTCCCGTAATACTTACAATTGCAATTATAGCATTTATTGCAATCAATCCATATTTCTTCCAAAACATATCTTTTGGTTTGCAATCTGTAAATGATGTTCGTGGAATGATGAGTCAAGACCAAATTCAAAATAGGCTTTCATCAGTTGCCCAAGCTTTAGAACGGGGAGAACAAGTAAGCCCACAAGATATAGAATTGTACAACGAATATACTCAAAATCAGCAAAATCAACAAGGGATGCAGCAACAAGACATCAATTCCCATATGATGAGAATGATGGAAGCAAGAAGAAGGTAGACGCTATGATTTTCAATATCGTAACTATTTTTAGCATTTTTGACCAGATTTCATTTTTTGGTCAACTTCTAGTATGGGCAATTATGTTCTATATGGCTTATTGGTTGTATAAGTGGGTGGAAGAGCATCTTGGATTCTCACAAGTGCTTGTATTTGCCGTTTCAGGAATTCTTATTTATTTTCTAGTTATCGAACATCCCATAATTGGCGCTTTAGGAATTTTTGGTTGGATGGCAGTAGCAGGAGCGTTTTTTGTTCTATTGCAACTTGCCCCACCTATATTTATGATGTTTCGTAGAAGGTGAAAAAAATGAGTATTTTAAATTATTATTCTAAAAAAATTAAAAATTTCTTTGAATACTACCGTTTAGCCAATGTTAAACGAAGAAGTTGGTTTAACTTAAAATGGAGGGTTTTTCTTGTACTTCTTTTACTTTCAGTAATGTTCATTATTCTAGATTTTATAAAATCAAAATATTTGTTTTATATGGTAATTGATCCGGCAACTCAATCCGTTTCGGGTTCAGCTGTTGATAAAATGTTCTATTGGTTTTTTTCAGGGACGATGTTTGGAGCCTTTTTTGCTTGGTTAATGTATGAAGGAGAATATGCACTAGGTGTCTATAAAACCGCTTCAAAAATTGAAAAAGAAATCTTAGATAAGGTTAAGTTAGATTTGCAATACTCTAAGAAGAATAAAAAACCAACTAAAAAACAAAGTAAAAAATAAGTGTTTAATTTAGTTGGTTATTTTTTTAAGGAAAGAAAAGGGATTCGTTTTTCAATATCCCAACATAATTGCAATTAATGCGAAGAATACCAATGCCCAAAAAGCTTCACCTAAGTATTGAGTACCTAGCGAGTAATATGCCAAGAAAAGCAATATTGCCGCTGCCACTAATACTGCTGAACCTGAACCACCAGCCATTCCAAGTATACTAATTGGGATACTTAAGAACATACTAGCGGCATTTAATGGAACGTTTAATACTGAAAGTGGATAACCGACATATAAAGCAAGTCCGCCAAAAATGAACAACAAAGCACCTATTTCAAACGCGTCAAAATGGTCGAATAATGCCATGTTTTGTATCTCCTAATTATTTGTTACAACTATATAGTATTAACTAATATATAAACATACTTTTTATCTATAACTTCACACAAAAGTAACTTTTTTGAGGCTATCAATAAGCAATATTAATCAGATTAAATCTAAGTCAAATATGTTTTATTACACTACCATTCTAGATTTCTTTTCTTCATTTGGTTATATTGTTTTGATTCTGGATTACATCCTTCTTTATCGTTTTTTCTATCCTTTAGTAATTCCCTCTTCTATTGTGTCTCTTATAGTTACCACATTAATTGCATTTATGCTCCTTCTTCCTTACGTTTGGTTTGCTTATGTAATTTTTGTCTTCTTTTTCTTCTATAGCTTCTTTTCCGGATTTAAACCTTGGGAGTGGGGATAAAAAATGGACCCTACAATAATTTTCCTAATCATTTTAATGCTACTTGCAATTCAAAACGGAATGATTTGGCTTGCAGTTTTGCTGTTCTTAATTGCTATTATTACTTCCAAAAATAAATTTTTCTTAGCAGCCACATTAATTGGCGGGGCAGTAGGTTCAGTTTTATACTTGGGACTTGGAAATCTAGCCGGTTTAATAGTCGGAGCAGGTCTTTTCCTTGCTTTTGTACTTGTAATTATGCAAGATTCAAACAGTCCTGCCGGTCCATACGGATATGGTCAACAAGGTTATCAATAAGTTATAGTTTGATTTAAAATGAAAAACGATACAATAATTTCAGTAATAGTTCTTGCAGTTTTAGCTTATCTATTTTCTACTTCCAATCTCTATTTCTTCGCATTTATTTCGTTACTCAGTATCGTAGTATTAATTTATGTAGATGGAAGTTCTGGAGGTTTTTCAGTTCCATTTTTAATTCGCTCAGAGGCAAGATACGACCATCATAAAAACGCAGGAAGCTATGCAAAACCAATGGAAAATTTAGGTAGAAGTGCAGGAGAATCTATAACTTGGTTTGCTAAATTCATTCGTTGGATAGCAAATCCAAACAAATCAAATGAAAAAGATAAGAAACATTGATTCTTTTATAAAAGTGCAATTAAAATGGGAAACCAAAATTCAAAAACAATTATTTTGTTATTACTATTGCTTGGAGCATATTTGCTTTTTGTTTCAGGATACATCTTCTTTTCATTACTTTTTATTGTTCTTTCATTTTTCTACTTTATTGTAAGGTTTATTTCCGTTCCAGCAAGCAAAATTCCATCCAGTGCCTTTAAAATCACTCCTGCCAATAAAACCCATCCTTCATTTAATGAAGCACAAGAACACATTTCCCGACACAATAAGGGTTTTGGTGAAGCATTATCCGGTGTGGCAAAAATGTTTATAGGTGTTTACAAGTTTCTATTTGGGAATAAAAATAAATAAAATATTTAAAAAACTGAAAATAAATGCGATTGAAACTTACATTAAATAAGTCAGAATATTATTATCCTGTAACTCATGTTTCAAATAATGTTGTTTATGTAAATCCGCATTTCAAAAATGTTTTTCAAGGTTTAAGGAAAGATTCTTCCAGTTCACTAGCCCTCTTTTTAGATTCTTCAAAACTTATCGACGATTCCAAAATATTACAACATAACGAGAAATATTTAGATTCTATTAAAAACAAATCTGTAGCCTTTTCAACTTATGGTTTAACTCCCGGTAAAAATGCAATTATTTCAACAAACCATACTCGTTCATCCATAGTTTTTAAGACTGCATTTAGATTATCTGATTATAGTTCAAAACACCCATATCCCGACTTTGTTCAAGACGTTGAATTGAAAGGTTGTGGTTATCATCGAGCCTTTATTCTAAATTCGTTTTTATCTCCCAAGAAATTGTTAGTTTATGGAAAAGAATCTGGAATTCAAAATTTAAAAAACGCTAATGAAGATTTACGCTGGACTGAGTATTTAGCATCTAAGGGTGTAAGAGTGGTTCCTCATATTGCCCATTTAAAACTAAATGAATTGATTTTTGAAGGTAAACAATACTCCATTTTTCAAGCAAAGTTTAAGCAATTAATTCCAACCAATGTCACTCCAGTATTAATTGTAAGGGGGTTTGGAACCCGAAATAGGCTTCAAGACTTATCAAATGTTCTTACAGATTCACCAGCTATACACGTAGACCTTAATATGATAAATCAAACACTCGACGTTATTAAAAAAGAATATTCGCTTAAACGACGTCTTTCTGTTCAAGATTATTCTTTATGGTTTGTGGAGAATCTTGCCAAACAAATTAAAATTTTAAATTTACTTGGATTTAAGCATTTTTCATTAACAAAACACCAAGTAACTCTAGATTGCAGGTTATTGGATTTTGCAGGTTCCGAGATGCGTTCAGATTTGCCGGAAGCAAGTTTAGTTGCTTTACAAAAATCTCAATATAAAAAAGGATATTCTTTAGTAAATGATTTTTCATTATCAATAGGAAAGATTCTTTATAGAAAATTATTAGATAATCCCAAATCAGAAATTGATAGAGATTTTCTACTTAAAGGGAAAAAGAAAATACTTAATTTTCAAAACCGTTTACTTAACCTATATACTTCAAAATATGAATTAACAGAGTTACCGAAAGAACTCAATAGGGAA
This sequence comes from Microcaldota archaeon, assembly GCA_021782355.1. Taxonomy (GTDB): domain Archaea; phylum Micrarchaeota; class Micrarchaeia; order Norongarragalinales; family UBA97; genus JAJXUZ01. The sequence goes on from JAJXUZ010000010.1 coordinate 8,942, forward strand.
TTAAACTAAATGGAAAAACCAATTTCAGCAATTAATGTTTCTACCTTTCCAATTTTCAATATTCCAAGTAGTTATAGAATTAAAGAATCAGAAGTTAAATTAATTTTAAAAAATGATATTTCAAAGTTTGTTGTCTCATTTCCTAGACTTGAAGCTGTTTCTGATGATTTTCGTGGTCCAACCCTTACTTCACAATTAAATCAAAGGTTTCATTTTATAATTAATGAAAATCATCCCAACCGCGGATTTGTTTACAATCCAGATGCCGGTGATTCATATAATTTATCTCGTTTAGTTAGTCGTCAATTGGGTTATCGAGATTTATTAGTTTATGGAATAGGTTATCATCCAGACCTACTTCAAAGAAATTTGAATTTCACTTTACCTAACTCAAAACAATTAAGTCTACCTACTTTACGTGAAGTTTTTACTTCAGGTTTAATCAATGACCGTTCGGCATTAACTGACCATATGCATAGTGTGATGCTAGAAGATTTAGGTGAATTTAGAGTTCCAAGAACCATCGGTTTATATGGTTTAAATCAAGTATCACTTAATCACAAATTAATTCCCTTAGATGTAGCAAAGGGTCTTGGTTGGTTACCTCATAATTTCAATCCCGTTTTAGTGGCAAGACTTTTCAGAACTCGTCACACTTTAGATGATTTAGCTACAACAGAAAATAAAGTATCAATGGTCAAAGAAGCACTTGATATGATGAACTTAGAATTTAAGCCGAGTGTAAAGTTTGATCTAATGGATTATTCAAGGTGGTTTGCCGAATCTGTTGGTAAACAAGTTGTAGCAATGAAACGTTATGGATTCAAATATCCGAACTTTAGTTCAAGAAATATTACTTTGTCCGGAGAGTTATTCGATTTTTCAACATCTAGATTTTTAAGAAGAAACCACAATTCTTTAACCAAAGATAACTATCTTATCGGTACAGATATAGTTACTAAATTTTCAGATTTGATTTCTAAAATACACGATAAGAACCCGGATTTAATTTCAGACTTGCCTCCTGATAAAAATAAACTAAAATCAGAACTTTTAACTTCCTATCATAGATATACTCATTCGTAAAAAATCTGGCAACATAGTAATCATTTGGTGATGTTAATTTACGGGAATTATTTACATATTGGAAGACGGATTTCAAACACCGTTACTTATGTAAATCCCCACTTCAAATCAATTTTCAAGGATTTAAAAGTTGGTCAATCCCTTAACGCCAGATTATTATTAGACTCAAAAGTTTTCATTCCCCTTTCCCATCATTTTTCTAATAACCCTCAAATTGAAGGTTTTAATTTAGTTGCAAACGGTATTCACACCCGTGCTGCAATTGCATTAAAAAAACCAATCAATCTCTCAAAATATTCATCAAATCACCCATATCCCGATTACGTTGAAGATTTTGAATTAAAAGGAGTTGGAAACAATTCTCACGCTTTGCAATCATTAATGTATCCGATTCCTTTAGTTGCAATGACTAATCGCGGCTTTCAAGATGCAAGTAACGCCGTAGACGATTTACACTGGACAGAATATTTAGCCTCTAAGGGAGTAAGAGTTGTTCCACACATTGCACATATTAGATTAAATGAAATCTATTACAATGGAAGAAAATACTCGCTTGACCAAGCAAGAGAATCCAAAATAATTTCTACTAAATTTGAACCAGTAGTAATTTTCAGGGGATTTGGAGTAAGGGATAGAATTCAAGACCTAACCACTTTCAAAAATAAAACCGAATTAGTTGATAGGGCAATAAAATCAGTTTCTAAGGAGTTTAAACTAAAAAAGAAAATGTCCTATCGAAAATATTCGATATGGTTTGCAAAAACTCTTGGTAAACAAATCAAATTAATGAATAATATCGGTTTTCATCATTATACTCTTCATCCACATCAGGTAACTCTGGATTGCAGAATTCTTGATTTTGCAGGTTCTTCACTTTCATCCGTTTTACCTGTACATTTAAGCAACCCCTATTATCAGAAATTGATTGGTTCAGAATTGTTAACCGATTTTTCAGACGAGATGGTAAAGATTATGTTTACTGCACCCAAAATTAATCTTCCTTTTTTTAAAAACCGAGAAGAAAGATTTGAGAATTTACTTCAAACTGTATATGAGAAGTCCTATGCTTCAAATTAATTTAATTAAAAAAGTATAAAATGAAAAATCAATTAAAATGAGATTTTACTAATTTATTTTAATCTTAAAAGAATTTCTCGATTTGTTTCCAAGATTTTTTTATTAAGTTCTTCTACTGATTTTAACAGTGCCTTTACATCTTCTAATGTTTCCATTGATTTTTCATCTAAACTCTGAGTAATAATTTGTTTTTCAGGTTCATCAATACTTCTTTGTATTTCAATTTCACTTTCTTGTTGTATAGGTTGTTCTTGCGTTTGCGGAGGAACAATATCCATTGAATGAAGACTTTGCGTTGCCTGGTCAAACATTAAGTCAACATCAGCAATACCCATTTGACTTAAGTTTTCTTTTACTTGAGCTTCTGTCATTCCTCTAGAGAGCATTTCTCTTATTGCTGCTTTTAAATCTGCCATTTTATCGTCCTAATAATGTAGCTTAATCTGCTTTTAAAAAGATGGTTAAAACCCTGTATTCATTTTACCATCCGTTGCCTTTTTAACCTTGTATTTGTTTAATGATTTGTTTAAAATGAGTGAACTAGATTTGCCGTTTGGACCCTGGAAACGATTAATTAGTGCGCAATGGCAAGAATATCCGCTGGCAATTTATTCCAACCCAGAAAATATTTTAATGCTGGTTGTTTTTGAAAAAAACGAAGGCAAAATAGACGGAATGATTGTTGCCTTAAAAAAAGTGTTTATGGCAGATTGGCAATTAGGCAAAGCATTGTCTCAACAAAAAAAAGACATAACTTCAATAATTAAATTCTCTTCAACCGGAATCAATGATATTTCATTTTTAATGGTAGGAACAATTCCTATTTACGTACAATATAATGAAGAAAGTTTAATTGCTGTTCTTCCCGACCAATTCAAAGTCCTAAAAGGTTTAGAGGATACAATTGCCTCAGCCGCAGAAGCTACTCATTTGAAAGTAAAAGATTTATCTCAAACAAGTCAAACCGACATTCAAGAAATTCTAGGAGACCCATTTTCAATATTCTCATTATTGCATCCTACTGCCAACCTCAAAGAGCAAGTATTGAAATCCGATATTGAAGTAACTTTGGGCGTAAATGTTCAAGGCGGATTGTATAAGGTTCAACTTGATTCATTAAAAGTCTGTCAAGTTGTAGGCTCAAATAAGGAATACAATAATCGTTCACTTCAAATAGTATGCGAATCATTTTTAGCAAACGGAATTCCCGTAGTAGTATTTGATTATTCGAACGCTTTTTCGGGTCTTTCAGTAGCTAACTCAGACACTAGGAATTTTGCTAAAAATTCTATGATGCCAATTCCTCTTGGTTATCCTTATGTTCAATTTGTTTTAGGTAAAGGTATATTCGTAGATTTACAATTTGTAAAGCCCACCGAATTTAATGATGCGTTTAAACTTACGGGCACCGATGTTGGTCAAACAATTGAGAAAGCTTGGTCTGCATCAGTAGATAAACACTTTTTATCCGATTTAATTTCAGCAATTTCTTCATTAAAAGAATCAAAAGATATCAGTCATTTTCAACTTACAAAAACTATTCGCGCAATTAGAGTAATTGAGAAAACCAACCCATCGATGTTCGGAAAGAATTCAGATTCAGACCTGTTAGTTCCTTGGAGAAATGGAATTGGAAAAGTCTATCATGTTAAATTAGATTCAGCTTACGAGTCAGTATCAAACCTATTTATGGTTTCTATAATTCGCTCCATACCTGTACCTACAATGGCGGGAGCAAACTCAACAAGTAAAGTTGCATTAGTTTTCGAACCAGACGCTCAATTACTTTCAAGTTATATTATTGAAAAACTCAAAGAATCTTTAAACTGCCAATGGTCAATTGCTTTATCCGCAAGTCACTGGTTGGATTTATCCATAATCGATTCACCCACAATTAAAATAGAAAATGTGGATATAGATGCAGTTATTACTATTTCTAATCAGAAACCAGTTAAAATTGAAGTTAGACCTACTTACACTCAATTAACAGTTGAAGACAAAACTACTTAATTTTTCTTAAATACTTTGCATTAGATTCGAGTTGTTATCTGGTTTCTTAATTTCTTTAACTTCTTTCTTTTCAGTTGCACTTGTTAAAGATAGTTTTGCAAGTTTTTCATCAAGTAGATTTCTAACTTGTTGTAGTGTGGCAAAATCTAATGGATTAATCATATCTAGGGTATATTTTAATTCTTTAATTTCTTGTTTTGTGGCAAATTTAGTTTCCATCTCGGATAAATTTCCGCCCTGATTTTTTACTGGAGTATCAGCATTTTTCTCTTCCAATTCTCTAAATCGGTTATTAAGCGTAATTAATGTTCTGCCAATTACCTCTTGGTTCTGTTCAATAGTTCTAATTCTCTGAGCAATTAAACCAATCTTAGAATCCAAGGTGTGTAAATCTGCAATGAGTGTATCGATGTCTTCTTTTTTTGCCATTAGACTAAAATCGCCTTTTTTGTTTGCTAACTCTTTCAGGCTTTTATTTTTAGGATTTATTTACTGATTTAATTACAGCATTGGGGGTTTTATAAGCGATGCCTGAATTATTCTTATAAGGGATTTTAAGTTATTTTAATAAATTTTAATAAAATTCCTCGTTCTTCCAATTTGCCATTTTATGCGGAGGTGGCAGAACCTGGTCATTGCGCAGGTCTCGAAATAGCAATTAATCCACTTAGGATTTCAATGTGCTTTCACAAGAAAACCTGTGGTCTAAAAACCTTACGAGTTCAAATCTCGTCCTCCGCGCCTTTTTTGTTAATTTAATTCTAGAACAATAAATTAGTAATCCTTATATAGATATTTGATTGGTTATAATATCCAACATATTTTTTTTATAATTCATTAAGTGGGGGAAAATACAAATGAATGGCTATTGGAATCTATCTAAGTTTGCAGGACTATCAATTTTATTCTTACTTTTAATCTCATCCTATTCTTTTGGACTTTACAATGTTTCAAGTGCATCCCAATTAACAAGCAGTTTTCTTTCACTAAACCAATCTTCAAACGGACAATGGAACCCTAATCCATATTATCAGTTTTACACTACCATTCCCACAACCAGTATGGCAATTAATGGCCATTATTCAAATAATGTTACTCTTGCAACTAATTGGCTTGCAGCTAACGTTTACAATTTAAATTATTTTCCAGAATGGGATAATTCCTCCGGTTATGGAGGACAAAGTATTGGTGAAGACCTCGGAGCAGTCCTATTGGCTTTAGGTTCAGCAAATTATTCTAATACCACTCTAATCGATAATGTTTCAGCTGGCATATTGGCATATCAAAACTCTACTGGTGGCGGAATTATCGGTTATTCCGACCCAACAAATAATTATGCATCCATTTCTGATTCTGCAGACACTGCTTGGGCATTAATTGGAATGCACGCAACTAATTTCACTTCTCCTAACCAAACTCAAATGTTAGATTATTTGGAAAGTCTTCAAAATAGTGACGGTTCAATTAATTTGACTGTTCACGAACTTGGTGATAATTCAGAAGGAGGAAGTCTTGATTCTGTATCTACTACTGCATTATCGGCAATTGCATTTCAAGAATACGGACTTGGAAATTCAGTATATTATAATAAGGCAATGCAATATTTGCAAAATAATGTTTTAACTTGTTATTCTAATTCTTCCTTTTCTTACTCTGCCGCCATAGCTACTTGGGCATTAGATAAAAGCAATCTTACTACTTTAGCATACTTTAGTCAACTTTATTTGGCAAGTCTTTCCAATCCAAATGGAACCTATGCCGATTCTAGACGTTCATCCACAAATAAACCCTATAACTCAATAGATACTGGTGCTGCTTTACTCGGACTAGAATATCAAAATCCTTTAGGTTCCACCGGTTCTTATTTGCCTTGTGACAATTTGACAATTAATAATGCGTCTTTAGTAAATTCAACTAACTTATGTTCATTAACTTGGCAATTGCAAGTAAATGTAACCGGCCCCCAGTCTGCTGTATATGCGAATTTAACCGGACCCTCAAGTTACAATCAATCCTACTTACTTTCCTTAAATACCTCAACCGGTTTATTTGAAAGTCCAAGTTTTTCATTAAATAGTTCAGGTAATTATTCTCTTGCTGTTGCAGTAACTCAATTAAACGGAAATAATCTTACTCAAATATTTACTCAAAACGTTGCAAACCCGGTATTAATTGGAGTAGTTAATTTATTTGCTAACGGAACGCAAACAAATGTCTGTGCTCAAGTGCCAGTTGGAATAAGTAGTGAATGTGCATTACAAGGACTACCATTTAACACCACTTGGCAACAATATTCTTTTGGTGATAGTTTAGCTTCAGTAAGCGGACAAGGATGTTCCGCATCAGATGCATTCTGTCAATGCAATAATAACAATAATGCTTGTTGTTTGTATTGGAATTTGCTTTTATTAAACACAAGTAATCAGTGGGAGACCGCCCAAGCGGGCTGGAGCGATATACTCGTATCAAATAATTTAGTATTTGCTAATGTTTGGGGAAATTCTGGCAGACAACCAAACGACACTTCTTTTTCAACTTTGTGCGGTTCTGCAAGTGCAAACAATTCATTAAATATTTATCAAATAAATCAAACTGCAAATCAAACTAATAATTTTGATGCATTAACTTGTAATTCCTGTACTCAAAATAGTCAATGTAATACTGCTTCTGGAACTTCCCAATATTGTGTTCACGGAATCTGTCGTTCAACTCCAACTTATTGCGGAGACGGATACTGTGATAATGGAGAAACCTGTAACTCTTGTTCAGCAGATTGCGGAGTTTGCCCAAGTTCAAATAACAACAATGGTGGTGGAGCAAGTTCCGGAGGTTTTGTAGTGATTTCAAGCACTCCAGTTCAGAATACCACCACTACTACATTATACACTCCTCCAAACATCTATCCACAAATACATTCACCAAACAACACCATTCAAATTACTACCACCTTGGTTGCTCCACCTACATTACAACCAGGAGAATATACTTACTTGATGAATTCAATAAATTCAGTTTCAAAACAATTGGCAGTAGACCAACAATATTCTACAATTTCATCTTCTCAGCTTTATACTGCCAACAGTTACTTGAATTCTGCAAGAAATTATTTGTCACAAAATAATTACACTCAAACCGAATTTTACTTGTCTTTGGCTCAATCTCTTTTGGCATCAACTAATCCGGCAAATAGTGCAAATTCATCAAGTAGTTCTTCTTCTGCAAGTGCTCCTTCAAATTCTTCGGGATTATTCTTTGGAATATCCGATAATTTGGCAACGTTTGTATTTGTAATTATTTTAGCAATAATTGCAATTGGTGGTTATTATTTTGGAAGGAGCTAGTCTGAAAGTCATTATCGGGGCATCAATATTTACCCTGATATTGATTTATTTCAGTAATTATTCTTCATATAGTTATACAACTTCTGTAAATTTAGCATTAAATAACTCCACCCAAGCAAATAATACATCGGGTAATTTTACAATTAACCTTTTTTTTCCACCATCAAGCGGAATAAAAAATCAATCATACAACCTACCAGTAAATAGCTGTTCTAGATTGTATGGATGTTTAAATTCAATTGCTAATGTAAGTTGCACTTTTTACCAATCAGATGGAGTTTTAAGTTGTGCAAATGTTACTCAAACTTGTTTTATTAATTCAATTGACGAAGTAAATGCCCAAGATTACGGGCTTGGGGCTTTTTGGAAAATAAGTCAAAATAACACTATGGTACCAGAAGGAGTAAGTTGTCTGCCTTTGTTTAAGAATGCTAATTACTCATTTAAAATTAGCAACAATTTCAATTAATTAAAGCTTACTTCTTTTCTTTTAATGTTTGCTCGAATTTTTTTCTGTCAGCTTCACTTTTGAATTCAATTGCAACGCCCATTTTTCCACATTTTGCACATTCATACATACCACTATTAGTGTCGCCAATAATGTCCAAATAAGAATCCGAACCGCCGCTTGCCCATTTAAGTTGGTTTGAACCGCAGTTACTGCAAGCTAAAATATTATATTCGCCAGTTTTATTCATTAATCATCAGCCATCCTTTTTTTGAATTGAATTTGGTTTCTAACTTGATATTGTATGTTTAGCAATTTTAAGTCTTGGGTTCGAATATTCATTAATCTTCCTACTGAAAAACAAGCAATTGCCACCGAAGAGCATACTACTGCAATTTCAATTGCTTTAATTAACAACTCAACTTCATTTTTATCATTAAATTTAAATTTTCTAGATGCCAAATACCCAACAAACGTTCCAATAAAAGTATCTCCCGCTCCGGTTGGATCTATTACTTTCCATTTGCTAAATGCAGGAATGTTGTATTGTATATTTCTATAAAACAATATTGCTCCGTGTTCTGCTCTTTTAATTATTAAAAATTTCAAATTATACTTTAAAATCTCCTGCCCACATTTTTTAATATCTCTTTTATTTGCAATCATCATTGCTTCTTGTTCATTAACTATAAGTCCGTCAATTTTACTAAAAAGCGAATTAAGTTCTTCACGATTGTGTTTGATATAAAATTCAATAGTATCCGCTACGATAACTTTCGGGTTTTTCAATTTCAAGACCAAATCCATTTGAATTTTTGGAGAAAATGCAGATAAGCAAACATAATCAAAATCCAATTCATTCAAATAATTTAGGTTGAATTTTTCCAAGCAATTTAATTCTGTTTTCAAACTTATTCTATGTTTGAAGTCTTTTGTATATTTACAGCTATATGAGAACGAGTTTACTTCATCTATTTTTTTAATTTTTTCAATATTAACGCCGCTTTTTTTTAATTTCTTAATGAATTTATCCGGATAGTCTTTTCCAATCACGCTAATAAGGTGAGTATTAGCAAACTTTGAGCAACTTATGCTTGCAAAAGAACCAGATCCGCCCATTATTTTTTTTGAACTTGCAGTCGGAGTTTCAATATCATCTATTGCTAATGTTCCTAATACAAGGGCATTTTCCATTTAAAATCATCTAATACTAAAATCAATTATTTAATTTATTGTTTACTTATTTTATTGTTAGGGCCCGTGGCTCAACCTGGACAGAGCGACTGGCTTCGAATACCCAAGTTGCCTATAAACGACAATTTGAAAGCTTTACCAGGTAGAGGCGACCAGTAGGTTGCGGGTTCGAATCCCGTCGGGCCCGCCTCATCTCTTAAAAATAACTTTTATATTTACAAAAATAATGAAGAATATTAATAAAACAAGTAAACTTGATTTAGGTCTAACAAATGCAAAAGATAAATTCTGTTAACTTTCCCGAGTTTTTAAAATTCGATGTTCCGGAATTAGTAGTAATTGCAATTTTAGGTTTAGCATTAATTTCCTATGGTTTTTCATTAATCAGTTTTAAGCCAGTAGTTTTGCTTATTGGACTATTTATTTTATACAAATCAATTAAAACGATAATTAATAATTAGCAGATTTTATTTACAATTATTTTTGGTGAAACATTATACTTGGCAAGAATCGCAGTTGTTGACCCCGAACTTTGCAATCCCTCAAAATGTCAATTAGAGTGTATACGTGACTGTCCAGTTAATCGAACCAAAAAACCCTGTATTGAACTTGACGAATCTACCAAATCAATTGCAATAATTTCAGAAGAACTTTGCACTGGATGCGGAATTTGTCCAAAGGTTTGTCCATTTCACGCAATTACTATTGTAAATACCGTTGCACCAGTAGAAGAAAAGCTGATTTATCGTTATGGTCAGAACCTCTTTTCACTTTACGGAGTTGCACTAGCTAAACCCGGTATTTTTGCTGTTGTTGGAGAAAATGGATGTGGAAAAAGTACCAATCTCAAATTAATTACTGGTCAATTAACTCCTCAAAACCTTTATACAAAAGAAGTCAAATCTTATTTTGATAATGCAGATTATTCATCCATTGCCACCAAACCTCAGGAATTAAGTAGTAAAATCAAGGGAGTGGTAGGTCAGTTATTAAAATCCGTAGATGAATGCGGTAGATTAAACGAACTTTCCAAAGTTTTAGATTTAGAGAATCTTTACCAAAGAGAGTTTGAACAATTGTCTGGCGGAGAACTTCAAAGAGTAGTAATTGCCGCAGTTTTACTGCGTAATAAAAAGACATTCATAATGGATGAACCATTAGCATTTTTGGATTACACTTATAGAATAAGACTTTCAAATTATTTAAAAGAAAAATTTTCCGATAAACAAGTACTTGTAGTTGACCACGACCTTTCATTACTTTCACACTTTTGCGAGTCCGCTTATATTGTCTATGGCACTCCTGGTGCCTACGGAGTAGTAAGCCAACCCTATGCAGTTGACCGAGCAATCAATATGTTTTTAGATGGGTTTATTCAACCCGAAAACGTTCGATTTAGAAATTCCATTAACTATCAGAATTACATTGAACAAAAAAAATCAGATGTTAGTTTTATATTACCTGCAATGGAATTTAAAAAAGGAGATTTCACTTTTTCCAATCCTTCTTCAATTAATCTATTTAAGGGTGAAGTTATCGGAATCGCCGGTCCAAACGGAACTGGGAAATCAAGTTTTTGCAATGAACTTGCAAAAGAATTTTCAGTTATTTGCAGTCTTAAACCACAATTATTGTCCCGAAGCCAATTTCTAGCAGGCTCAATCATTTATCCCGCAAGAGAGAGCACTTGGGCTGACAACTATCTTCGCCAAATGTCATTATTAAGTTTAGAGTTCCGTCCATTAGATTCAATTTCATACGGAGAACTTCAAAAATTAAGGATTTTAGAATCATTAATTGTGCCAAATGCAAGTTTATTCTTATTAGACGAACCCACAACTGCATTA
>JAJXUZ010000062.1:0-1945 GCA_021782355.1 Microcaldota archaeon
TAAATCGTTTTTTAATCCATTTTTTGATTCTAATTTAATTGGTGATTTAGTAGGTTTTTCGCTTCCGTTTACAGTAAATCCACCACCTTGAATCATAAAACCTTCAATAATTCTATGGAAAATTGTTTGGTCATAAAAACCAGAGTCAACATATTCTAGAAAATTCTTTACAGTTATTGGAGCTTGATTTGAGTTCAATTCAACAACTACTGAACCCTTTGATGTTTCGATTTTTACTTTGATATTGTCCATTTGATTCATATTCCTCTTTTGGTAATTTGATTTTCAATTATATCACAAATTGAATGATAAGCAACGTGGTGTGCTTCTTGAATTCTTGCAGTATCAGTTGAAGGAATCTTTATACACACATCACTTAATTTTGCTAGGTTACCTCCGGATTGTCCGGTAAAACTAATGGTAGAAACTCCAAGATTTTTGGCAACTTCAAATGCAAAAATGACATTTTTAGAATTCCCACTTGTAGATAATCCAATTAATACGTCACTGGGTTTTGCTAATGCTTCTACTTGTTTTGAAAAAATTTGATTAAAATCAAAATCATTTCCTATAGAGGTAAGATTTGAAGTATCAGTAGTTAAAGAAATTGCAGCAAGAGGTTTTCTATTTACCCTATATCGATTAATTAACTCTGCAGATATGTGTTGAGAATCGGCAGCACTTCCGCCATTCCCACAGATTAGAATTTTGTTTCCAGACATTAAAGAATTTAGGCATAGTTGAGCAGCTTTTGAAATCTGCAAAGAACAAGATTTACTTAATAATAACGTTTTTGAAGAATTTTCAAACTCGGATTCAATAAATTTTGAATAGTCTTGATTATCCATATTATTTTCCTATTTTGTTTTCTTGAATAATATTTAATGCTTGATTTAAATCTGTTATATTATAGTCACTTAGAATTTGTTTATCAACATTAGGTTTGGACAAATAAATTGTAGTGCAACCGGCAGATTTACCAGCAATTATGTCTTGTTCACTATCTCCTATCATAAAACTCTTAGAAAGCTCAATTGAATGTTCGATTGATGCTAAATGAAATAATTTTGGAAGGGGCTTTCGACAATCACATACTTTAACAAACTCATTTTTAAAAGTCAGGGGACCGGGATGGTGAGGACAGAAATAAATACCATCAATCCTTGCATTTTTTTTTGCAAATAATTCAATCATTTTTGTATTAGTTAATTGAACATCTTTTAAGGTGGAAATCTGACGAGCAACTGCGGACTGGTTGGAAACTACAATTACTTTGTAATTAAATTTGTTTAAATTTTCAATTAAGTTTGCTGAGTTTGGCATTAATTCTACTAGTTCGGGATTATTGGAATAAGGAATATGTTTAATGAGGGTCCCATCTCGGTCAAAAAAAACAGCTTTGTTCAATTAAAGCCCCTTAATTGTCAAACTTAAACTTATTTGTTTTTTTATGGTAGTTTAGCTCAATTAATGCACTTGATGCTACCCATTTGGACTTAATGTTTGAATCACTAATAATCTTGTTACATAATTCAATTGCTTTTTTATTTAATGATGGGTTTCTTTTTCCTATACTTCTTATTGACCAGTTAATCGCTTTTATAACAAAATTCCTCGTATCATTACAATGAGCTAAGATTATTGGAAAATAACCAATTAATTCATCATCTATGGAATTTTTGTCTTTAGCTGCAACATATGCTATCAATGAAAATGCCGAGCGCCTAATGTATTCAGCATCGTTATTACTAAAATCAATTATCAATTTTTTTCTTATTTTTGAATCATAAAGAATAATTCCGCAAAAACCATCAGTAAGGTCCCAGGAATAAAGTGAATTTGCCCAGGTAAAACACTTATCGTAATCGAAGGTTTTTCTATCAGCAATAAAAATTGCAAGAAGTTTAGCTTCGTGAATCTTTGACTGCCAAAGTTTATAAGATAG
>JAJXUZ010000062.1:1955-4137 GCA_021782355.1 Microcaldota archaeon
TTTTCTTGGCTAGATTTCTAAGCTGAGGAATGTTTACGCCAATTGCATTAGAAGTATCAATTCCAAATTTAGACACTCCCTTTTGAAAGGTAGGATCGGCAAGTCCATTTAGTTCTTTAATTACTGATTTAAAATCCCAGTTAATTTCGGGTGTTTTTTGTTTTAATGTAGTGGGAGATTTATTTGTCATTTAATGTTTGCTCAATTTTTCTATTTTCTTCTTTTATGATGTTTAATATTACGTGAGTATTGGTTCGTTCGACAAATTCTAATGAATTAATCTTTTTAATTAACCTACTGAATTCTAATCGGTTTTTACATCTTGTAAGAACGATGGAATCAGTTAATCCAGTAACATCATAAACTGATACTACTCCGGCTAGTTTTGATATTTCTTGTTCGGTTTCTAATAATTTACCTTTTTTAATTGTGATTTCAATTATTGCAATAAATTCATAACCAAGTTTAAGATAATCGATTATTGCTCCGTAGCTTTTTATTATTCCGATCTTTTCTAAACGATTTACACGTGAAATTAAAGTTGCTGGGGAAATTGATAGTTTTTTTGAAAGTTTTCTTGCGGAATCTCTACCAGAATTAAACAGCTCTTCAATTATTTGTTCATCAAGTGAATCAATTTGGTCTTCATTATTTTTATGCATATTTAAAATTAAGGTATTAAAGTATATAAAAGTTAAACAAATGTAAAAGAAATACTAAAAAATTAAATGAATTCTTATCACTTGAACCAATACTATTTTAAAAACTGAACAGTTTAATTTAATTGAAAAAAACAAAGTATTAAAAAAAATAAACTGCGGACGGCAAAAAAACATTAATTTTTGATAAAAAAACTAAGAATATATAATCAAAAATGAAAAATAAAAAATCCATAATTAGTAAGGCAATTGAATGGTTTGAAAAAACTCAAATGTCCAGTTCAGAATCAAATTTGTTGGACAACTTGTGTTTCTTCGGTTTTTGTTGGCAGGATTAAATTCGCACTAATTTTCCAAATTCCAGAGTCATTTTTTATAATTGAACCGGGATTTACACTTATTTGAAATTGTGAATTTTTTTGATTTTCAGTTTCTTCAAGAGAACCTGCATGACCTACCATCTTTACAAAATAACCGCCTGAAAGGTTGTTGCCGAAATCTAATGTTTTTGCTTCTTTTATTATCAAATCGTTTTCATTAAGTGAATAAATCAAATCTGAAAGTACCATTTCGGTAATTTCTTCTAAATTTGAACCGTTGGCATCTAAATTGAGTGTTTCGTGACAATTTACTTTTTCAATCTCGTTTACAAGGATTTCTGAAAGTGCCTGACAAGAATTTTCTAATGCTTCTTGAAAAGAAAATCCAAAGGACTCGAAGGTCTTGTAATTGTGAGTAACATCTACTAATTGAAATTTTTCCATTAGCAAGCAAAACAAGTTTGTACTTTTAAACGTGATTATTCCGATATTAAGCCAATCAACCAATTTAAAAAAACGTTAATACATAATTTATATTGGTAGTTAGAAGTTGATTAATTTTTTACCAATAATTCTTGCAATGACTGTCGGGTTAGTGTCCACCATATTGATTATTCCTTATTTTGAAAGATTTTTCACCAATATTGAAATTAGTGGAATTGACCAACAGAAAAAATCTAAACCCAGAATTCCTTCGGCTGGAGGAATGCCGGTTGCTTTGGGTTTCTTTTTAGCAATGATGACTTTTGTTTGGGCAAATGTCTTTATCTTAAAGAGTAAGGTTGATTTGGTGATGCTTTTGGCATCTACATTATCTTGCTTTACAATTGCAATGATTGGTTTTTTTGATGACATTTATATTAGAAAAGTAAAGAAAGTCAATGCTTCAGACTCAATAGAATATAGAGTAGGACTTAAACAATGGATGAAACCACTTTTAACACTACTTGGCGCAGTACCTTTAATGGCGGTGGAGGCAGGAAGAACAATGGTTAATGTTCCTATTGTTGGAACGTTACAAGTCGGAATAATTTATCCATTAATTATTGTTCCTTTGGCAGTTATTTTTGTATCAAATGCCACCAATATGCTTGCGGGATACAATGGATTGGAAGCATCTATGACTTTTGTGGTATTGTTGGGAATCACATTTTGGAGTTTCTTTAGAGGTAATCCAATTGGAGGATATGTTGGATTAATTGG
>JAJXUZ010000011.1 GCA_021782355.1 Microcaldota archaeon
TGATTTTGATATGGCAACAATTCAAAAAAGCTATAACCAGCCATATGAACCTCAAAGATAGATATTATCTATTTTATTTCAAATAATATTCTTCTAACCAACCACTAGATTTATTTCAAATATTCAATTAAGAAGTTAATTTAACTTTTTGATGTTAAAATAATTTAAGAATCCTTATAAGTAAACTCGACAAATTGCTTGTTTTAATACTTAAAAGAAAATTTTAAAATCATAGACTTACACGGTATAATACAGAATAGTCAAGGTTAGATTTGAATTAAAATACACAAACCTCCTAAAAATAATAAAAACTTGAACACTTCAAACTTTTATTTAAACTCACTTATATACAAGAATAAAGGATAGAGCAATTTAGATTTTAAAAAGTGAAAAAATGGACAACAACCCATCAGATAATCAAACCATTTCAGAAGAAGAAATGGGTTTAGATGACCAATCTGATGCCCAAACCGCGCATATAAATGAAATCAAAGATGAAGATGTTTCAAACGGGGAACAAGAACAAGATATTCCAATTGATAATTTTGAAAGCAAATTTAGCAAAATATTGGAAGAAATTGTAAAAAGCAAGCAAGCTCAAGCGTCTACTCTTGCTGAGTTCTCAAACTACAAAGTAAGAGTAGAGAGAGAAAAGGAAGAATTAAAAAAAACTGCAAATAGCAAAATTATTGCACAAATAATTGGATTGTTGGATGTTATTAACAAGGCAATAGAAAGCGA
Source organism: Microcaldota archaeon (assembly GCA_021782355.1). Classification (GTDB taxonomy): domain Archaea; phylum Micrarchaeota; class Micrarchaeia; order Norongarragalinales; family UBA97; genus JAJXUZ01. The sequence continues at coordinate 742 of JAJXUZ010000011.1, forward strand.
ATCTAAAAAAATAGAAATCAAAGACAATCAAGCGAGTTCAGTAGAATCATTAATTACTATCAAAAAGGCAGTTGAAAGAATACTGGCAGACCAAAAAGTTAAACTTGTCATTCCGTTGGAAAATGAAAAGTTTAATCCTGAGATCCATTTTGCACAGGGTACGATTAAGGATGATAAACGAGAAGATTCGGTTATTTTAACTGTAATTAAACCGGGATTTTTCTTAAATGAAATCTTAGTTGAGCCTGCAATCGTTATTGTAAGTGTCAAAGAATAAAACATTCAAATAGAATTCAATTAAGATTCGTAAAGGGGGAAAGAATAAATGAATAAAATTATTGGAATTGATTTAGGAACTTCAAATTCTGCAGCAGCTGTATTAGAAGGTGGAAGACCAACTATAATCCCAAGTGCTGAAGGAGCTAGCGTAGCTGGTAAAGCATTTCCATCTTATGTTGCAATTTCTAAAGACGGACAAAAACTAGTAGGAGAACCTGCAAGAAGACAGGCCGTTTCAAACCCCGAAGGTACTGCTTTTGCATTTAAGCGAAAAATGGGAACAAATGTAAAATTTGATTTAAGAGGCCAGAGCTTTACTCCACAACAACTTTCGGCATTTATTTTACAGAAAATTAAAACTGATGCCGAATCATTTTTGGGAAACCCAGTAACTAAAGCAGTTATTACCGTTCCAGCATATTTTGATGACAATCAAAGACAAGCAACAAAAGATGCGGGAGAAATTGCGGGTTTAGAAGTTGTAAGAATAATTAATGAACCAACTGCTGCTTGTTTGGCATATGGGCTAGACAAAGGAGAAAAAGAAGAAAGAATACTTGTTTTTGACTTGGGTGGCGGAACACTTGATTGTACGGTAATGGAATATGGAAACAAAGTATTTGAAGTTAAATCCACTAGTGGAGACACCGCTTTGGGTGGAACCGATATGGATAATGCTTTGTTAGATTACTTAAAGAAAGAATTTGAAAAAGAAAACGGAAAATCAATTGATTCGGACAAATCAGCAGTCCAAAGATTAAGAGAAGCAGCAGAAAAAGCAAAAATTGAGCTTTCCACTGTTCTTGAAACAGAAATAAATCTGCCTTACTTATATGCCGATGCAAGCGGTCCGAAACATTTTGTCTATAAATTAACTAGAACAAAACTTGAAGAAATAATCCGACCGATTTTACAAAGGTGCCGAGGTCCTTTACTAAAAGCAATTGAAGATAGTAAACTAACTACCAATCAAATTGACAAAATTATTATGGTGGGCGGACCGACACGTATGCCGTCAGTTAGGGATTTTGTTGAAAAAGAATTAGGTAGAACAGTAGAACGAGGAGTAGACCCAATGGAATGTGTGGCTTTGGGTGCATCTATTCAAGGAGGAGTATTGGCAGGAGAAGTAACTGACCTACTTTTACTTGATGTTACTCCACTTTCATTGGGAATTGAAACGTTAGGCGGTGTCTTTACTAAATTAATTGAAAGAAACACCACCATTCCAACTAAAAAGACTCAAATATTTTCAACAGCAGCAGATTTTCAAACAAGCGTCGACATTCACGTTTTTCAAGGAGAGCGTGCAATGGCAAAAGATAATGTTGAACTTGGAAACTTTAGCCTATTAGGTATACCACCCGCTCCAAGAGGAATTCCACAAATTGAAGTGACTTTTGACATTGATTCAAATGGAATTTTGCACGTTGGCGCAAAGGATTTGGGTACCGGTAAAGAACAAAAAATGCAAATTACTTCACCTCACAAACTTTCAAAAGAAAAAATTGATGAGATGAGAAAAACTGCCGAAGATTATGCACAAGAAGATAAAGACAAACTTGATTTGGCAGTAAGCAAAAATGATGCCGAGTCAACAGTTTACACTGCATCAAAAACACTTTCCGAACTTAAAGATAAGATTGAAGCTGCAACCCAAGAAGAAATTAAAACCGCAATGAACACAGTAAATGAAAGTTTGGTCAAAAATGAAATTGCATCTATTAAAGATTCTACAGAAAAATTAAAGAAAATACTTGAAGAAGCTGGAAAAAAAATATATGAAAATGCAGCAGCAAATGCATCACAAGCACAAGGCCAACAAACTGAAGAATCGCCTGAAAATAAAGAAAAAGTAGTTGATGTTCCTTTTGAAAACCAAGAAAAACCAAAAGAATAGAGTATAAAAAAGGAAATAAACAAAATGGCAAATGATTTCTATTCTGTTCTTGGCATTAGTAAAACAGCTTCTAAAGATGAAATTAAATCTGCATATAGAAAGCTAGCTTTACAATGGCATCCAGATAGAAATAATTCAAAGGAAGCCGAAGAAAAATTCAAAGAAATTTCAGAAGCCTATGCGGTCTTAAGTGATGAATCTAAACGAGCGGAGTATGACCAATACGGTTCGGATGCGTTTAGAGGAAGACATAGCAGAGAAGACAATTTCCGTTCTGCAAACTATGAAGATATTTTTAAAGAATTTGGATTTGGAGGAGGAATTTTTGATAATTTCTTTTCTTCTTCCTCCAACGAAGATGACGGAGAGAATTTACAAGGTACTATAAATATCACTCTTGAAGAAGTAGCAGAAGGTACATCAAAAGAATTTAATTATCAAAGATATGACAAATGTTCTAGTTGTAAGGGCACCGGAAGTCAGCACGGAAAATCCCTTGAGACCTGCTCCAATTGTAATGGAAACGGAAGAACTCAAAGAATAATGAATACTCCCTTTGGCAGAGTATCTACTGTTGGAATCTGCTCAAAATGTAAAGGGAAGGGAAAAATAATTACCCACCCCTGCAACAATTGTCACGGAACTGGTAAACAGTTAAAATCTGAAACAATAAAAGTAACTGTTCCAGCTGGAATTGAACAAGGAATGCAATTAAGATTAGTTGGTAAAGGTAATGTTGGCCTGGATTCAGACGGAGACCTATATTTGTCCGTAAATATTCTTCCACATAAATACTTTACAAGAAAAGAAAATGATTTACTTATTGATGCGGACATTTCAATTGCTCAGGCAGCATTGGGTTCATCAATTCAGATTCCCACACTCAATGGAAATGAAACAATAACAATTGAACCGGGAACACAACCAAATGATATTTTTAGATTAAAGGGTAAGGGAATTATTTCGATTGATGACCGTCACAAGGGAGACTTGCTGGTTAAACTTAAAGTACACGTACCCAAAAAACTTTCAAAAAGACAAGTAGAACTTCTTGAAGAATTTGATGTTGAAGCAGCGAAACACAAAGGCGACAAAAAGATTTTTGGAATCTTTTAATTGTTTATTTTATTAATTCTTAAATTTTAATAGTCTTTTTCTAATAGTTCAGATAATCTTTGTGCTTCAAACATATTCTTATTAATCAAAGAGGTTAAAAACAGACTAATTAAAATTTTTGGTGAAATTCAATGGATAACGACAATAACTTAGTTTACGATTTTCTAGTAATTGGCGGAGGAGTGGCTGCCTTTTCAGCTGCAATGTATGCAGGAAGATTTAATCTTAAAACATTAGTTATTGGTGAAGCGTTGGGTGGGACCATCATCCTAACTGACGTAGTTGAAAATTATCCTGGATTCATTAGTTTAACTGGTTTAGAACTTGCAAACAAAATTGAAGAACACGCCAGAGTTTATCCTAATGTTACAGTTGAAAATGAAAGAGTGTCAGAAGTACAGAAAATTGATGAAAAACCTATTTATCAAGTAAAAACCTCAACAGGAAAAACTTTCAAAAGTAAAACAATTCTTTTTGCAACTGGAACCGAATGGAAAAAATTAAATGTACCTGGTGAAAAAGAATTTACAAATCGAGGAGTGCATTACTGCGCCCTTTGCGATGGAGCATTTTACAAAGAAAAGAACATTGCGGTAGTAGGAGGAAGTGATTCGGCTGCCAAAGAAGCGTTGGTATTAACTCAGTGGGCAAAAAATGTTTTTATAATTTACCGAGGAGACAAAATCCATCCTGAACCAGTTAATCAAATAAAAGTTGAACAGAACAAAAAAATTACTATAATTAATCACAATAACATTGTTCAGATTTTAGGAGAAAAGAAAGTTAACAAAGTTATTTTAGAAAAACCTTACAATGGTTCAAACGAATTTGCAGTAGATGCAATCTTTGTTGAAATTGGTCACAAGCCTCTTTCGGAACTTGCAGTTAAACTCGGCGTGAATGTTGATGCTAAAGGAGAAATCTTAATTGACCGTTCAGCACGAACAAACATTAAAGGAATATATGCTGCCGGAGATGTTTCGGATACTGAATTTAAACAAGCTATTACCGGAGTTGCAGAAGGAGTGCACGCGGCATACAGCGCATATATAGATTTGGGAAACTAGTCTTCAATATTAGGATTAAGTCCATAATGATTTAGGTAATTATAAGATTCGTAAATTAGGTGGTATCGGACCGGTAACAAGTTAGCATTAAAATTATTTATCAAATAATCAGTTTTTTTATTTCCCAGAACACCATCTAGTTTATCCAGTAAATCGTTAACAATAATATCCGAACTTAAATCTTCTTCAGTAAATCGATGATATGTTTTCATCATTGATTCTCTTTCTCTTAACTTAACCATAATGTGATAAATTTTCTTTCTAATAGAATCATTAGATATCTTCAATTTATTTAATACCCTGTTTGTGGCAAGTTTAATTGAAGAGTCTTCTACTAACTTATCTTTAATTTCTTCATAATTATGATTGGCTTTTTCTAAATCTGCATAATAAGTTTTAGAGTATGTTTCTGGTGCTATTCCATGTTTTTTTATAAACGTTTCAAAAACCTTAGAAGAATTTTTAAAAATTATAAAAGATTCAAACTTTTCTAAATCAGAAATTCTTTCTTCAAATTTTGGAAAAGGAATGTTTGCATCTCTAAAAGCTAGATACTTATCAAGAGTAATCGAATGGGTTTTAAACAGAAATTGAAGGTGCCTACTTATGGTTTGTTCATCGAACTTTGATTGAATCTTTGTAAGAGGTTTTGTTGCAATATAATTAGAAATAATAGTGGGCAAATTAAACTTGCTTGATTCTGGTTTTAATGAATTTGAAGGACTTGTTTGGTTTTTCAGAGATTTTCTATAGATGGCAGATAACTCGTCTGCTTGAAGTAGATGAGAGATGAATAGTTTATTATTAAAATGAGCATTAGAGTATTGGTTTTGTAAGTAATGTAATCGTTCGTTTAAGTCTACAAATTCGTGAAGTTGAACTGGGCGTGAATTTAATTGACTTTTTAGTTCTTTAAACTTTTTTTCAGTTAAAAGTATCGGTATTGAAATTTGTAAAACCTCTTTGATTTTCCTTAGAGTTTAACAATACAAGTAAATTTTTAAACCAATTCTTTATTTTTCAATAATTTAATTTCATTCTATAGTTTAGGATACAAACTATACCAGTTTCCATAATCTGAAGTTTTCTTACATAATTCAACATAAATTTTATTTGAATTTTTCACAAATAAATTAAGTTGGCTACTAGCCTTTTCCTTATTACCAGTTAAATGGAATATTTTCTGAAAAATATCCTTAGTTTGTACATCATTCATCAAATCTGATTCTGAAATACGTCCATATTTTTTCATTAACAATCTTCTGTCTTTGAACTTGTCTAAAAGTAAATATATGTCAATGCGTTTTTTATCGTCTTTTATATTCATTCTTTTCAAAAACATCACTGTAGCAAGTTTAACTGACGAATCGATTAGCAAATTATTTTTAAGTGTGTGAAACTCGTTGGTTGCTTCTTTTAAGTGATCTTGGTATACAAAACCACCATTGTCGTTTTTTAGATGATTATATTTATTTATAAAATTGAAAAAAACATCCGATGTTTGTTTATAAATTGAAAATGCATCTAATTTCTTTAAATCGGTTAAACTTTCTTCGTATTTTGGAAATGGAATTCTTGATTCCCGAAATTTTAAATACTTATCAATAAACGCATTATGGATTTTAGTTAAGTGGTCCATATCATCCACGGTTGTTTCAAATGGCATTTTATTTAGTTTGGCTTCCGATGAATGTGCAAACGAATAAGGAATTCTGTGCTTTAATGTGAATGAATTGTTGTAAAATTTGAATTCTTTATTCTTAAATCTATCTAATGAATCTGAAAAAATTTCGGTTAATTGGTGAGCTTGAAGAAGATGATTTGCAAATAACTTGTTTTTATGTTTTTTAAAATGATATTGTTTTTGAAGATAATTTATGTTGTCGTTTAATTCAATTATTTGGTTAATTTGAACGGGACTTGTAGAAAGATGTTTAGTTAATTCATCTATTTTCTTTTCTGAAAACAATTTCGGTCTTAAAGTTAACATAATTACAATTTCTCATTTTATTTGATATTAAATGTTTTTGTTTATTAGAATTAAAATGTTAAAACCTGAACTTAAATGATTTTGACAATGTATTAGTTTTATAGTTTAATCTTTTTAGGTAGTTTCCATATTCGCCAGCATAAATCCTAACTAATTTTTTTCCGTTATTCGAACCGCACAATTTGCTTAGTTCAGAAATATGTTCATTAAGAACCAAATCGTTTTGAATTTCTTCGGGCAATGTTCTACCTGAATTTCTAATTTGAATAGTTCTTTCTCTTATTTTTAAAAGCAAATTATATGCCAATTTCCTTGACCTTAAATTCGTAATATCTAACTTATTTAATGCAGAAACTGCTGAAAGTTTGTCTGCTGAATTTTCAATTAAGGTAGAACGATATTCGTTAAACTTTTTTTTAAAAACATTTAATTTTTCAGTAAAATCTAAAATCTCTATCGAATTTCTATTTTTAATATTGGCTTCATTAAATTCATTTGCAGAATCGGAAAGTTTTCTAATTATAGAAAATGCTTCTAAACTTTCAACATCAGATATGTTTTCATTGAATCTGGGAAAAGATAGATTTTTCTCCCTATATCTTAAATAATTATCAAAAAATTGACGATGGGAGTCAGTTACTTGAATCAATGCGTTTTTAAGTTTTTCAGAATTCAAACTTAAGTCTCCAATAAGTTTGTCTTCGACTTCAAATGTACTTATTCTAGATAATCTCCTACTTTCAATTAGTCCGGAAAAAAGACTTTTCAATGAATTATACTTAAATGATTCTGAACTCATACTCTGGAATTTAGGTAAATTAGATAGAGATTTTTGAAATATTGAATTTAAGTGGTTAACTTGAAGTAAATGACTTAAGAATAGTTTATTTTTGTATTTATTAGAAAAATAAGTTTTGTTTAGATAATGCATCCGATGATTTAAATCGTTGAATTCTTTAAGCGACACCGGTCGTAAAGATAATTCTTTTTGAACTTGATTCAATTCTTCATCGGTTAATAGTTTAGGACTAATCATACTTAAGTACAATTTAAATAATATTTAGTAATAAACTTAATTGTTAGAATCTGAGTGAATATGGATGAACATAAAAATGAATAGCGGTCAAGAAAAAGCACGATTATTAAATAAAAAATTTGAAGAAGACCGACCATCAAAAGCCGGTAAGTGGGACATTAAAACTTGCTTAATTGACTTAATGGAAGAAGTGGGCGAACTTTCTAATGCAGTATTGGTAGAAGAAGGAAATAAAAGTGAAAAACGAAGAATGGCCAAAGTAGATAATTCACTTGGAGATATTCAATTCGCATTATATTTAATTGCAGATAAATACGGACTTGATTTAGAAGAAGAATATGAAAAAGTATTAGTTGAACTAGAAGAAAGATTGAAGAAAAAACATTTTGACTAAATATAGAGTAATAGGAATTTATGACTAGTTTACCCGAAGCCATTTGGCACAGAAGATTAAAAAGTGAAGCAGAACTTATGAGTAAAAGTGAATTTACTTACTCGGTAAATGACAAATTAACTGAATATTTAGTAACATTAAATGCGGATGGATTGAAATTGAGTAATGGACAGATTACTAAGCAAAAAATTCATCAAGTAAAAATTACTTTAAACCGAGAATATCCGTATCCTGCAGGGTTGGAAGTGACTTGGATGACTCAGATATTTCATCCAAATATTAGGGAAGAAGACGGAAAGGTTTGTATTCATTTGCTTAATGCTTGGTCGGCAGATATTACTGTACTAAGTTTATGTAGGGGAATTAAACAATTGCTTGAAAATCCAAACCCACTTGACCCGTTGAATAAACCAGCTGCGGATTACTATATTGAAAATCCAAAGGTTTTAGAAATGGATGAAAAGTCCATACCTCAGAAAGAAATGCCAAGCAGACCTAAAATCATATTTGAAAGATAAGAATAATTAAAAGTTGAAATAAATGGAAAAAACAAAACCAAGAATCATTGGACTGAGGGGATACACCATATTATCAAAAGAACAACCAAAAGAACCCGAATATTCTTTTTTATTTACCTATCCAAGCTCAAATACAATTAATAATCCAATTAAACCTCCAATTCAGAAAAAAACAGGAATACTTGATTCATTATTAGAGATGTTTGGAAGAAAACGCTGAATGGGGATGGGAAACTAACTTATTAGCAAATTCACCCAACCTATATCGAATTGAAGAGTGGGGATAAGCAATTCTAACATAAGGAAGTTTACTTCTAATTTCGTTAAAATGTTTTGAAAAGTATATTGTTTTTCTTGCATTTGGTAATGAAAAGTGAGTTTTCTCTTGTTTGTCTGCCCGCTTATCAGTAAGTAAAGTAATTTTTCCCAAGAACTCTTTTGCTGGACCGCTTAATTGACTAAAATGTTCTTCTGATGCAAATCCGCGGCCTAAAACCTTGACTTGTTTTTGAATCTTTTCTGCTCGCTTATTTAATACATTAAATGAAAGTTCGTTTGAAGAATCAAGCTTAACTGGAAGAACACCACTTATTCCCACAGTTAAACCGATTTTAGTAAATGGATGTTCGGTTGGAATTGATTGTTTTAATTCGTCAAGTATTTTCTGTTGTTCGGTACTTAGATTTAATTCTGTGGGCTCTGGATGGCCAATCAGACTTTGTTTATCAAATCTGTTTTTAATAATATGGAATTTATCAAAAAGCATTGACATCTCGTTCTTCATTTTAAGAACATCTTTTGGATCTTTTCCACTTAAACCAACAACCACGAACTCATCGCCACGAGTCGGTTGAAATATTCTTAATCTATTTAATTGATTTTCAGAACGAATGGATTCAAGTAAACGGCCATACATACCGATTGCTCTATCCGCCTCAGTTGAACCATAAGTGTCATTAAATGCTTTAAAATTATCCAAATCACCGGCAGCAATCATCATATGGCTTGAACTTGAAAGTGTTTGGTCTTTTTTAAGATAACTTAACATTTTAGAAAGTGTTTGCTCGTGGTAAAGTCCGCTTTTAATATTTGTAAAAGAAGAATCGTCCAAATTATTAACAAGCGACCGATTGTTACTCCTTGCTGCATCTACTAAATTTTTGACAAAATTCTTTTTTGTAGACGATTGAGAATAATCGGCTATATTATCAAGTTTGTAATTCTTTGCAGTTTGCATTAAAAAGTCTCGATTCTGTCTCAATTTTGAAACTGGATTGTTTGAATGAAGAAGAGAATCAAGCTTGTTCCAAATTTCGTGTCCTTGCATAGAAATTCCTTAAATATGAATATCCTCTGGTGATTTTAATAATTTCTATTGGAAACGATAAACAAGAAAGAAAGGAAAATTTAAACCTATCCAAATCTTAATAAACAAATTTTCAGTTTGATTAATGATTATCAATGAAATTAAACCTTAATTCGGTTAAACAACCTCCCAAAGTCCATATTTTTTTCGATTTGGACGAAACGCTAATTTCCGGACCAAATCATTGGAAAAGCGCTGCTGCAAACGCCATACATTCTTTAACTAATCATCAAATTTACAAGAATTCTGGAGGAATAAGCAAGCCAGAATATGTTCATAATTTTTTAAGATGGAACCCGGAAGAATCAGCCAAATTAAAAAAAGAACTTGGTGGACTAACCGGCAAAAAATTTACCGATGAACAGGTATTTCTATTCAAAGTTTTGAGGGATGAAATTTATAATAAGAACTCAAATGACTTAAAACAGTTTGATAAGCTTATCAAAAAGACCAATACTAATATAAAGAATATCAAACCCCTTGTTAAAGTCGCAGTGGATGCTTATCACGACCAAACAGAAAAAAACATTCAATCTGGCGTGTTATCAGCAAACAAAGGAGCAGTTGATGCAATAAAGGAATTATTGAATTTGGGTGCAACAGTATCAATAGCAACTAAGGGTTATGACGACAAACAAAAAAGAAAAGTAAACGAAGTTTTATTCAAGAGTGAAAATAACCTGAGAAGTAAAATTCCTGTTTTTACCACAGAAAAGAAACTAATTTGGATTAGAAAGGTGGGTGAGAAAACCCCGGCGTTTTATCAATCACTTAAGAGAAAAATTGGAGCGAAAAAAACGGATTTTTTGGTTTATATTGGAGATAGGCACGATTCGGATATAATTCCTGCAAAAAAGGCAGGATTTTTCACCATACATATTCCTGGAAGAAGGGATAAGGAATATTTAGATGGAATTAAACAAAGTGACGCAGATATTTTAGCTTCAAATATACCATCTGCAATGGATGAACTAAAGTCTAAATTAAGAGTCGGAAGATGAAACAAGGAGGAGAGTGTTTAATCAATGGCAGATAAAAAACTAACAATGGCAGACATTGTGGAAAAAATTAATAATGATAAAAAAGTTCAGCAATTAATTAAAGAGTCAGCAGAACATTATGACGGAAAAAAATATAGTGAAAGTCAAGTGAAATTTGGAGAATTAATAGAACACATCTTTACTCATCACACTTCACAACATTTGCAAGATCAAAAACTTGCAAGAAACATTGCCGAAAGTAACTCGATGGGTTTGGTTAAAGAAAGACTTGCAAAAATGGGTCATTCTACTCAAGAATTGCAATTGAACTTTAAACTTCGAAGACCGGGTTAATTCATATAAGTATGAACTAAGGTAAGGTTCTTTTGAATTAAATAGGTTTATTCTAAGTTCATACATATAAGAACTAATCTACTCAAAGTATCTATTTTCAGATTAAACTAATTTGAAGCATTTTTTACTTAGAAATAAATCTAACTTATTGAAATAAGAATATCTTCATTTATTGAAAGAAAGTTCTTTAAATTGTTCATATTTATATGAACTAAATAAAAATAAATTATAATTACATCTTATTTTTTCTGACAATTTAATTAGATATTTTTTGGGGTAGGTGCAAACAAAAAATAAAAATGTTGAATAAGAGGAAGTTACTTATCTTAAAACAAATTAACTAAAAACACAATAAATCATTGAACTCTATTAGAAAATTAATTTACTAAATTTCAAATAAATGAAATACAATGAAATTATTAGTTCGGATAAATATGAACTAAAAATAATATGAAAAAAGTAAAAAATTTCATAAAAATGAGATTTTCGGGGTGGAGGTGAATTACCCACCCCCTCGATGATAGATGTTATAGTAAAATAATGCTTTTTCCACTAAATTGTTATTTTTGAACATTTTTATCGTTTCGTTTTTTTGAAATGTATTATTAAAAAAAATAGTTTTGAGAAAATATGAAAAGAGGCGATAGAGATTTTTTCTTAGAAAAAAAGTCCATACTTAACCGAACTTGTGATTGATAACTTTAGTTCGGATAAGTATGAAGATTTGCTTAAAAAAATAAATTAATTTGAATGGAATAATTAGTTCATATTTGTATGAACATATTAGGGAGAATTTGGATGGTTTGGGAAAATAAGTTTAGTTATTATACGTATGAACTTAAATCAAAACACTTTTGCAAATAAAACTTTGAAACACATCCTTATCTCGAACAGACGATATTTCAAATAAAATAGATTCGATTAATAGAAAATTAAGTGTGGAATGTTAAAATTTAAAATCTAATTGATAGTGCAAAACTGGATTAGAGAATTTCACTACAACAAGAGATATTAAAAGGAGTAGTGATATTTATTATCACTAATGAATTATTGAATGACTGAGGAATAAAAATTGGGAATCACTTTTGCTTGTAGAGAATTGGACATCGATGAAATAATTAGATGCGGATTGAATTTGAGCAAATCAGAAATGAAGATTTTTAAAGAAAGTCTAAAGGAATCGAATATATCTTCCAATAATATGGCTAAAAGACTTAATTTGGACCGAACCACGATTCAAAAAGGATTAGGAAAATTACTTGAAAAGGGTTTGATTCGAAGGGTGCAGATGAACCGAGATAATGGTGGTTACGAGTATCGATATCAATCGATGTCAAAGGAAGATACTAGAAATAAAGTAAAGGAAATCGCTTCTGAATGGTTTAAAATGGTGGAAGTGGGTCTTGAAAAATGGACAATTTAATTGATGATGATATTGAGCTTAAAAAAATTAGGGATAAAAAAATAAAAGAGTTGATAAATCAAATGAATAAAAGTGAAGAAAATGTTAAGGTATATAGTACAAAGACTTGTCCATATTGCGTAATGGCTAAGCAATACTTAAGTCAAAGGGGAGTAAAATACCAAGATATTGATGTTGGAACAGATAGAAAAGCTGCAATGGAAATGGTAGCTAAAAGCGGACAGATGGGAGTTCCGGTAATTGAAATAAATGGAAGCGTCATCTTGGGATTTGACAAGGATGCAATTGATAATGCAATTGGTAAAAATTAAAAGAATGGGGTTAAAAAATGGAATTCGAGAAAAACGTAGGTGCAATGGATGCCAATGTAAGAATAGTTTTGGCAGTAGCATTGGTAGTTATTGACTATTTGTTGAACTACGGAATTATTCTTAAAGTGGTTTTGGCAGTAATTGCGTTGTTGCTAGTTTTTACTGGTGTAACAAAAAGTTGCTACGCATACAAAATTCTTGGAATTAAAACTTAAATTCCAAGCTGCCTTTTTTTCTTTTTTTATCATTAATGTTTATTAACTTTGATAGTCTACTCAACTTTAATAGACAAACAACTTGATAAGGTTGGAAAAATGATCGGAAAAGTCAGATGGAATCTTAACGAGAATCATCACAAAGTAGCAAGATACTACTTAAACGAAATAAAAGAATTTGATAAAAAAAATATCAAGATAAATGCGACAACTAGACTCCATACTGTTGACATTCATTATGAAATACTTAAAAAAGATAAATTTGGATTTTGGAAAAGAAGATTATCAAAACTACTTGTAGGAGTAAATAAGCATTTGGTTCCAGGTTGCTATGCGGTTGCGCAAGTGAATGGAAACTTTAAAGACTCACGCGGATTATTTACACATAAGGGAAGACTAATTGGTAATGAAAAAAGAAATGAAAAATTAGTCATTGACCCGTCAGTAATCGGTGCTAAAATCAGTATTACTAATAATTTATCAAAACTGAATATACCAACTGATATTAGATATTTGGAAAGCTTGTAAAATTAAGGGGATTGGGTTTTGAACATTAACGAAAGTCAACAAAGAGGAGAAAAACCAAGAATATTGGTTTTGTGCGGATATAATCTAGAAAGAAGCGTAATGCTGGCAAACGAACTTTCGGACAGTTTAAAAAATAAAGCGAATGTAGAGTCTAGAGGATTGTATAAACCAATTAAGAAAATTGGAAGTCCAAATTCAGAAAATTTTTTGGGTTTGTTTCATCAAGATAAATTTTCAACTGGTGTGAGTATGCATCACGCAACACCAGTCACTCAACAAGAAATAAATAATGCACATTTAATTTTAGTACATACGCTTAGTCAAAAGAATAAAGTATTGACTATTGCACCAGAATCAAAAAACAGAGTTTTTTTGGTTAAAGAAATGCTAGAAGATGGCCACGATTTAAAAAAAGGAAATTTGGATATTCGTAGTTATGGAAGCGATGAGGGTCATATGCGCCATTCTGTAGACGCTGTTACAAGCGGAATTCTAGAAAATGTTAAAAAATTCCTAAGTATTTAGGCAATTAAATTCTTGAAAGAATTAGGTTCAACAGACTAACTAAACTTGCATATCCACCTAAATTTCTTTTTGAATAGAGATATATCCAAAAAATAAGTGTGGATGCTGAAAACATTCCTTCAATTAACCCGAGAAAGGGTTGGTTTAAAAAATACTTGAGATAACCAAATGCTTCGATAGGAATGAAAAATTCAAGAATCCAGAAAATAATTGATAATATTTGCTCGTTTGAATCCATTTTAAGATTAACCCTTAATTATGTTTAATAAGAGCGACGATTATTTAAGTATTTGAAAGAAGTATTTTAAAAATTATGGAAATAATATGAAAGAATTTATTCAAAACGTTTGTATGTTGATATTGGTTGCAGGCGGATTGATATTTGGATTAATGGGAATCGGTGGATTTTTTGGAATGGATTTGAATATTCTTCAAGTTATAAGCAACGGTTCTATTGTTTTTACAAATACCACCTATTTGGTTTTTGGATTGGCGGCAATATTGTATGCAATTCTAAATTTGAACTAAAATAAGTCAAATAAATATCTTTAAAAACATCAAAAACGTGGTATCTAAAGCAATTAAATTGAGGGTGGAAATTTTGCCAAAAAAAATGAAATCTACTCATTCTGAAGATTCAATGAGCAGAAAATAACAAAAAATGACAGGTCATCACGAATACAATGAAGTAAGTGGAGTTTGGAGATTGACTGTTGGAGTATTTCTATTAATCATTGGTCTATTTTGGCTTGGAGAATCGTTAGGTTGGTGGATGTTGTTAGTTCCGTGGTTCCCACTTGCATTCATATTAATCGGTGCAGCAATGGTATCCGGCTGGATAATCAAAGAAAAACGAAACTGGTAAACACAGTTATTTTAACTCAATTGGGCATTCGCAAGAATGCCCTCTTATTTTTTTAGAATTTTAAAAAGAAAATTAAATTGTTAATCCAAATATAGAGCGCAATATACTTCCTACAAAGTATAATGCAACTGTTGCACCCAACATTATTGAAGCTAGTTCTAAAAAGTCTTTTTTGAAGTTTGTTTGAGACATTACAGAATTGTAGTAGCTAACAAATGCTATCACTAATATGCCGAAAATTAAAGAAACGGATATTGCCACATCCATATTTTTAGTGAAAAAGTAAGGGAGTGCTAGGATTAAGGCCGAAATGAAATAGGAAATTCCAGTATAGGCTGCTGCAAGTATAGGGGATCCTTCAAAACCCTGTTTTGCTTGGGCAAAAGCAGCAGAAGCCATTGCTACTGATGCTGCTGCACCTGCCACTATTCCGGCAAGACCAGTTAATTCGGTTGAATTGTAAATTCCCAATGAGCCGGCGTGGATTCCTGCTATTTCAACTAATGCATCTGCCAAACCAAGAACGATAAATGATATGTATTTTAGGTGTTCGGATTGAACTTGTTTTGCAAAATCTAATTCGTGACTTTTTTCATCTTCGATGATTTTGTTAAATTCACTTTGAAACTTTCTAGGAATTAGATTCAGATAACTGGCGTAGTTTTTAACTGCAGAGTCTTCTTTTTTCTCAAAATATTTGATAGCAAATGAAGAGCCAAAAACTTTTCTTAAGAAATAGCCTTTAAAAATTGTAAACTTATCTGGATTAATTTTTTCATCCGGACAAAACTTGCTCCAAAAAAGATAATGATTATATTCTGTATTTGATAGACTTTCAAATATTTTTTTTAATTCTGAATTTTTTTCGTGTTTTGCTAGTTTTGAATATGCATAATGTTCAGTAAGTTCTGAACGCGCTTGGATTAATGAAAGTTCTCTTAATTTTTCACTTACAGAGTAATCCGTCATAAATATTAATTGGAAAACGAATAATAAAAATATGATGTTATATGGAAAATGAAGAAGCATTAAATGTATCTAAGGGAGGATTGCTTGTGGCAATTGGTTTGTCCACTGTTCAGATAGGTTATGCTATATTGAATAATTCTTCTCCGCTAGTTTCTTCAAATATTCCTGCACTAATTACTTCTTGGATTGGAGTATTTGCTACTATTTATGGAATCTATTTTCTTATGAAAGTAAATATTTGAAACTTTAAATAGAATATCTTCTAAATTCATCCATTATGGAGTTTATTTGCGTCTTATCGGAATTAGTAACTATCTTGTGAATTAAACTTCCGAATCTTGGATGAACATAGTTGTTTAACAAAGAGGTTATTTCTAATTCATTGTTTGAATGTTCGAGTAATCGAACAAGTTTACTGGTAGCTGGAACTTTTCCATCATAATGAGTTAAGATAATCTTATGTAAATTATTAATGCATTTTAACTGATTGAAATTGTCTACTCTTAGATTGATGGTATTTAATGCAGGATGAAGAATTTGCTTGTTTTTTTCAGATAAATCATTGTAAAATTCATTAAAATCTTTTGACTTTGAAATGAGTTTATTTAAATCTTCAATTGGTTTTGCTCTTAAACTTGAGCGAGAATCGAATTCATCTTCTAAATCTTTATCCATATCTCTAATTTGTTCGGCAGATATGCTTGATTCTAGAGCTCCTTCGTGTTTAATTGAGATTAATGTTTGATGAAGTGATGAGAATTCTTTGAATTCTTTGGAATGTTTGAAATCTTCAAATATTTTACTTATTTGGTCATCTTGAATTAGAGCTTTTTTATCTGAATGTTCTGAAATTTTATCACTTAGTTTATCAATTAATGGCCTGGGAATATACGTTATTTTGTCAATTGAATGTAGGGGATAGTCGTGTAATGAAAACATTTTTGCAAAGTCAGCTCGAGTTAGACCAGAATTTCTAATTGCTTGGGCTAAAGGATACGCAGAATCTTCTAAGCGCTTAAATGTATCTAACCATCGATGAAGTATTCCTGTTTGAGATTCTGATAAATATTCTGCACCAGAATAATCTAATTTTGAACGCATACCGAGCTTGAATCGAAGAATATCTCGTATGGTCTTTTGAGTTACTCCGGTTTTCTTTGAAAAATCCAAAAGAGATTGGTGTGTAGAATAAAAAGAAATTAACTCTTTTGCCGAATCTGGGTCGACAACGTAAGATGACTTTTGTTTAATTACTTTTACTTTTCCCTTTTCTATCCATTGGTTTATGGTTCGGACATCAAATCCGAGTCGTTTGGATAGAGTATATGGTGAATGAAATTCTGCCATATAAGGCTTAAAACAATAACAATTAAAAGACTTAGTGATATCGTCTTTATTCAAGGTTAAAGATTTAAAGAATAATAAAATTAACTTAATTTGGTGATTAATAAAAATGGTAGAAGCCGAATTGATAGATTTTTATGGAACTGAATGTCCACATTGCATCAGAATGATGCCTAAAATTGAAAGATTGGAAAAGGAATTGAACGTAAAGGTTAAGAGAATGGAAGTTTGGCATAATGAAGAAAATGCTAAAGTACTTGAGAAATATGATGATGGTTCTTGTGGGGGGGTACCATACTTCTATAATACTAAAACCAAAAAATCTCTTTGTGGAGAAGTATCTTATGAGGAATTAAAGGCTTGGGCAACTGGAGAATAGTTCAAGAAACTTGAACGTTTAATCCGTTGGCAGACTTTATTTCACGAATAGAATAATTACCAGGGTTATCGAAGGTCCATTTAAAATTACTGTTCGGAGCAATCCAACCGGAATCAAACCAAATTGGACCTTGGGTAACTACAATATCCACATCACTATTCTCTCTGTTATAAAATGAAATTGATGAACCTAATGTGATAGAAGTATTTGCTGGAGAAAAACCATATTGAGTAACATTGATTGTTTGGAATTGAATCGTATTTGAAGTAGAATAATTGTTACCGATTATTATTAAAACAAATAGTGCGAGTAAGAAAATTAATGCTATAAAAAGAAATGGTTTATTTGAATGTTTCTTTATTGTGTGTATTGTAGAATGGGTTTGAGTATGTGAAACGTTTTCTTCTTTTTTTTCTGAATTCATTTGAAAATAAACCTTTGATTAAAATTTAGGAAATATGTAAGTAAAATTATCTTGTAATAACTATTTTTCTAGCTAATTTATATTGCGAATATAATGAAGCTATTGGTATTACGAAAATAATACTTGTAAAGATAAAATAAATGGTTTGTGAAGAAAGTATAGAGATTACTAGTCCGATTAAACCGACAATCTGAAGGGTTTTTCCTAATAGTTGATTGGAATATATCCAATTTTTCTCAGAACTAAGAGTCATTTTAGTATGAATTCCTAAAAACCTGTTTCTCTTTGATTTTACTAATACTTGACCAGCAAAAAAACTAATTAGACACAATCCTATTGCCACAGTGAATAAGAGGTCGGTAGTCTTACCCAAATTAAATTCGATTATTTCTACGTAGACAATGAGAAAGAATGCGCAAATAATTGA
>JAJXUZ010000012.1 GCA_021782355.1 Microcaldota archaeon
AATTCCATCTTCGAACAGCAATTTATTGATTATTGTTTTTCTGTTTCTTTCTACTTTCTTCTTATTATATATTGGAAGAAAAGAATTTGGAGATGTAATTACTGCCGCATTATTAATTGGCCTGTTTATTGTCGGTGTGGTAGTAATGTTTGCCTCTCAAATGAGCAGAAGAAGTTTATTTGCCGGAGCTTCATCAGACACATTCAAAGTCTTAATTGATAATTCAACAAGAAAGTTTGCTCCATTTATTGATGCTACTGGAGCAAGAGCCGGAGCATTATTGGGGGATGTTAGACACGATCCATTACAAAGTGGTGGATTAGGGACTCCAGCACATTTAAGAGTTGAACCCGGAGCAATTCACCGAGCAAACAAGGGTGTTTTATTTATTGATGAAGTGGCAGCTCTGTCCGCCCGTTCCCAACAAGAATTGTTAACCGCTATGCAAGAAAAGAAGTTTTCAATTAGCGGACAAAGTGAAATGTCTAGTGGTGCTCTTGTTCACACCGAACCAGTTCCTTGTGATTTTATTTTAGTTGCAAGTGGAAATTATCCCGATGTATCTAAAATGCATCCGGCTTTACGTTCAAGAATTAGGGGTTATGGTTACGAAGTATTTATGGAAGAAAGCATTGCCGATACTCCTAATAACCGAGCAAAAATTGCCCAGTTCGTTGCCCAAGAAATTGCAAAGGACGGAAAGATTCCACACTTTTCAATCGGAGCAGTTAAAGAAATAATTTCAGAAGCATCAAAACGCGCAGGAAGAAAAAACAAACTTACTATTAAACTTCGTGAATTAGGTGGTTTAGTTCGCGCATCGGGAGACATTGCAGTTGGCCGAGGAGCAAAATTAGTTGAAGCATCCGATGTTTTGGAAGCAAAAAGAATTGCTAAAACTCTTGAACAGCAAGCTGCTGGTCAAATAATTGAAATGAGAAAAGAGTACAAAATTTTTCTTACCAGCGGATTTAATGTCGGAAAAGTAAATGGCTTGGCAGTAATGGGTGAATCAGGAATAGTATTACCTATTGTAGCCGAAGTAGCACCCTCATCATCAAGAGAAGAAGGAAGAATAATTGCAACTGGAAAATTAGGTTCAATTGCCAAAGAAGCAGTTGAAAATGTATCCGCAATTGTTAAACTTCATACTGGAAAAGATATGCGACAATTTGATATTCACGTTCAATTCCTTCAGACTTATGAAGGAGTAGAAGGAGATTCAGCAAGTATTTCTGTTGCAGCTGCAGTTATTTCAGCTTTAGAGAAAGTTGCAATCGACCAAAGCATTGCAATGACCGGTTCTCTTTCAGTAAGAGGAGAAGTTTTACCTGTGGGTGGGGTAGGTCAAAAAATTGAAGCTGCTGTTGAAGCAGGAATGAAGAAAGTTATTGTTCCCAAATCGAATTATGAAGACTTAGCATTAGATGATTCTATAAGGTCCAAAATCGAAATAATTCCGGTTTCTAATATTTCAGAAGTTTTAACTCACGCACTGAAAAAAGGAAATGGTTCAGATAAATTAATTTCTAAAATTAAAAAAGAATTTTCAGGATAAATTTACCTCTAAAAAAATGAGTATAAAAAAAAACAATTATTCTAAAAAGACATAATTTAATGAATTTTTGTGTTATTTCCTTAAAAAACTGCAAAAAATGGGTTTAACTAACCCTTTTTAAATTTTACGCATTAATATAAGCACAAAGATTTTGGCAAAATTGCCAAACATTACTTTGGCCATTAAAAAAACAAAAATTAAAAGAGGAGAAAAAAATGAAACGCTTGTCCGAACTACCTGGTTTAGATGTATATACTGATCAAGCAAAATATCTTGGTAAAATTTATGATGTAATTATTGATTTACAAAAAGGCGAAGTAGCCAGACTTACTTTAAGACCAATTGAAACATTAACTGGTATGGATGTAAACTGGATTAAATCAAATACAGTTGCTTACAAGAACGTTGTATCAGTTGCAGACATTATTGTAGTTTCAAGCAAACCAAAAGAAGATTCAGAACCTGAAACTTCTACTCCAGCAGCACCAACCAGACCAAAATATTCGTTTGTTCCTGGTAGATTTCGTTAAAAATTTTTATAAATGAGGGATAATTATGGGAATTCTTGATTCTCTTTTTGGCTCGAACACCAAAGCAACCAATGCAAGCTTTGATGACGTAATGAATTCGATGGATGACCAAGATGTAGATGCTCTTCACGGACCTGCTGATTATTATGTTAAGCCGATTTCTCTTCAAACAGACGCTGACTTAACCATAGTAGATTCAGAATTAAAAGCAGGAAATGTAGTTTTACTTAATATTGCACCAATTTCAAGAAACCCAACTAAGTTGAAGGATTCAATTTCTTCTCTTACTACGATGGCAAAAAGCTTGGATGGAGACATTGCAAGAATAAGTGAAGACAAAGTATTACTTACTCCAAAGAGAATGAAAATTGTAAAATCTGCGCCAAAAGCAACAAGAGGATAAACAATCTAAAATCTAATTTGTACTTCAATTGGACTTTTTTTAAGTTGAAAAGTCCAAAACATTTTTTTTAATTTTTTAAATCGGCGGTGAAAAATATGGAAGAAATAGTAAAAAACGCGCTTAACACTTCATCAAAATTATCTAACTCTAAAAAAGTTGATGACGAAGAAATTAAAATTTCAGTAATTGGAATTGGTGGTGGAGGAAACAACACCATTAACCGACTTGTACGATTAGGAATCAAAGGAGCAACTTTAGTTGCAGCAAATTCTGACCGACAACACCTTAACACCCTTGATGACGGTATAACCAAACTTTTAATTGGTAAAAGCGTTACTCGTGGATTAGGATGCGGCGGTTTTCCTTCAGTTGGAGAAAAGTGCGCAGAAGTTGATCGCAAATTAATTGAAGATTCAATATCTGGAAGTCACTTAGTATTTGTTTGTGCTGGTATGGGAGGTGGAACCGGTACCGGAGCAGCACCAGTAGTTGCAAAAATTGCAAAAGAAATGGGTGCTATTGTAGTTGCAATGGTAAGTTATCCATTTTCACTTGAAAGAGCCCGTACAATAAAAGCAGAAGAAGGAATTGCAAAATTAAGAGAGAATGCCGATTCAGTAATTATTCTCGATAACAACCGATTAGTGCAAATAGTCCCAAACCTTCCAATGACTCAAGCCTTTTTAGTAGCTGATGAAATTCTTGCAAAAGCAATTGACGGTTTAGTTTTTACCATCACTCAACCATCCTTAGTCAACATTGACTTTGCTGATGTTAAATCAGTAATGGGGCAAGGAGATGTTGGTATGATTGCAGTTGGTACTGGAAAAGGTAACAACAAAGTTGAAGAAGCAGTCAAATCCGTCAAATCCAACCGCTTGCTCGATGTAGATTTTTCAGGAAGCAAAGGTGCACTCATTCACATCGCAGGTGGAAACGACTTAACTCTTGGTGATGCCATTCGAGCAGGAGAACTTATCACCGAAGAGATGGACCCAAACGCATCAGTAAAATGGGGAGCCCGTTTAGTTCCCGAATACGATGGTAAATTAGAAATAACTGCCATTGTTACTGGCGTATCTTCCGCTCAAATAACTGGTAAAGCTCATTTGAATAGCGTTCCAGCAAAATCAAGTAGCTTTTCAGATATTGAAGTAATCGGTTAAAAGTTTCTTCATTCCCGTTTGGCCACCACACATTAATGGCCAAACTTCTTTTTTTATCTTCAATTGTGTAAAATCAAGAATGCTGATTTTTCGGTTTGGTAATTTAATGTACAAAAATAAGCAATGCAGCTGCCAACAAAATAAATGCTAAAACAGAGTCTCCTAACCAATCATCAAGAAATTTAAAGTAATAAACAAACAGCACAAAACCTATTGGTAAGAGCAACACTCCCGCACTTGTACTTGCAGTAGCATTTAGTAGTGAAAGTGGAATGGTGACAAACGAAGCCGCACCAATTAGGATTGGTTGTGAGGTGACTGGAGTTCCTTCATATAGTAATAACAAGATTACTGCTAGAAGTCCAGCAAATATCCAAGTAGCTTCCTCATAATTCATATAAACTACTAAGTAGTAGTGTCAAATATATTGATATGTATTAATACTTGTGACTATCCAAAATGCTTTAGGTGAACCGAATACTTTATATATTCAGATGTTCAAAATTTTATTTCCGCGAATTTTAAAGTTTGCGTAGAACAGAACTACCAAGATTTCGAATTCTTGGATTTGCCTCCTTGGGGTTTTCTTGGAGTTCTGTTCTCGCATTATTTTCTTTTAAATCACTTTTGGACTAATTTTGGATTTGCCTCCTTGGGGTTTAAGTCCAACGGATTCTTTTAGAAAATCGTAATGGAGTAGTTTTATACCTACTTCCTAGTTAAGAGGTCGACGCCAAAAACATTTCAAAAAAAGCGCTTCATTCCCCCAAGTTTATCGCATTTTATTCTTATTTTTAATAAGAAGTTTTGCGTAAACTGGGGTAATTGAAAAGTCGTATAAAGAGTATCCAAGTAAACTTAGCAAAAAGATTTTCCATTGCTTTGTTAATTTGGATTCCATTTCTATCTAACTTAAGATAAACTAAACTTGTATATATACTTTTTCATTTAGTTACAAATTCGTTTATCATCGTAAAAAAATTTTTAATTCTATAGAGGTAAAATTCAACTTTTAATTTATTTTTTTCATCTTTATTTATTTCTAAACACAGTTATTTTAACTATTATTTGAATTTTTTTTATTTTAAAAAATTGTAAAGACTAATAATTTAAATTTTAAATACTCTACAATTCTGATAGATTTCAAACATTTATTTTATTTGTTTTTTTAGACTAAATTGCAAAAAAATTTTGAATAATTTAAGTATAGAAAACCAAACCAAAGGTTTTTAAGTAAATACTTAGCTATTTATCTAAGAGTCGATAGGCTAACAATGACTTATTTAAATCATAAGGCTCAAAGATTATTTGCTATCGAGTGCCTTTAACCTTTCAAAAAGTAAAATTATTAAGTTTAAGTTAAAAGTAAAATAATATTTTCAATCCAGATTTTGTAAAAAAATAATAACAATTAAACGGCATAGCCGACATTTTTAGAGGAGGAGATTTTAATGGCTGAAAAACCACATTTGAACTTGATTTTCACTGGTCACGTTGATCACGGAAAATCCACTACTGTTGGAAGAATTCTCTACGATACCGGTGCATTGTCCGAACAAGACCTTAGAAAGTTAAAGGAAGAAGCAGCCAAAGTTGGTAAAGCAACTTTCGAATTCGCATTCGCAATGGACAGACTCAAAGAAGAAAGAGAAAGAGGAGTTACTATTGACATTGCTCACAAAGATTTCAACACTCAAAAATACTACTTCACTATTATTGATGCTCCAGGACACAAAGACTTCGTTAAGAATATGATTACCGGAGCTTCACAAGCAGATGCCGCAGTATTAGTATGTTCAGCAAAAGAAGGAATTCAAGCCCAAACCAAAGAACACGCATTCTTATTGAAAGTTCTTGGAGTAGGCCAATTCATCGTAGCAATCAACAAAATGGATGCTATGAACTTTGAACAAGCCGCATACGACAAAACAAAAGCAGAACTAATCACCATGCTCAAACCAATGGGTTACAAGACTGATTCAATTCCATTCATTCCTTACTCTGCATACGCAGGAGAAAACATTGCAAAGAAAAGCGAAAAAATGCCTTGGTACAATGGCCCTTGCCTTGTAGAAGCATTCGATGCTTTAATTGAACCAAAGAAACCAACTGACAAGCCATTAAGATTACCAATTCAAGAAGTATTCACTATTACTGGTCAAGGAACTGTTCCAGTAGGAAGAGTGGAAGCCGGAATTATGAAACCAGGAGACAACGTAATTGTTATGCCTCCAGGAAAGACCGGAGAAGTCAAATCAATTGAAATGCACCACCAACAACTTACTCAAGCAATTCCAGGAGACAACGTTGGTTTCGCATTAAGAGGACTTGACAAAAAAGATATCGCACGTGGTAATGTTTTAAGTGCAGTAAGTTCACCAGCAACCGTTGCTGAAGAATTCACCGCACAAGTAGTCGTATTAAACCACCCAACCGCAATCGGAAAGAACTACACTCCAGTATTTCACATCCACACTGCACAATTGGCTTGTTCAATTGTTGAATTAGTTGAACAAAAAGATCCAAAGTCAGGTGGCACTTTGAAGAAGAACCCAGATTTCATTAAAACTGGAGACATCGCAATCATCAAAGTAAGACCAACTAAACCTTGCGTAGTTGAGAAATACTCAGACTTTCCGGCATTAGGTAGATTTGCAATTCGTGATATGGGTCAAACCGTAGCAGCTGGAGTAGTTTTGGATGTAGTTCCAAAGAAAGCATAATCTGTTAGTCTTTAGTTTTTTTGGGGTAATTCCCCAAAATTTCATTTTTTTTTAAAATTAGTTAAATAAATTGAATGTTTAAAAACAAAGGTGTTTTGATTTATGGGTAAAGCAAGAATCAAGTTGGAAAGTCAGGATACAAAAGAGCTTGATAGCGTTTGCTCCCAAATAAGCGACATCGCTAAAAAGTCTGGCGTTCAATTAAAAGGACCAGTTCCTCTTCCAACAAAACGACTAAAGATTTCCACTAGAAGAACTCCTTGCGGAGACGGTTCAGATACTTATGAGAAATGGGAATTAAGAATTCACAAAAGACTCATTGAAGTATTTGCCGACGACCGCGTATTACGCGATGTAATGAGAATAAGAATTCCTTCTTCTGTTAACGTTGAAATGACTTTGGGTTGAAAAGCTATTTACTTTAAGTTAAGTATTTATAAGCATTAATTCAATTAAGGAATGTCTATGGACGTTTTAAGGGTTGCAAAACTCGGTAAACAGACAGGTGGTTTTGGCAAACTCACTCATCTTCAAAGCGGAAGAGTATCTGTTCTGGCTAACACCGTACATTTCTCACAAGCAACCGAAATGGCAAATTCTGTTCAAGCCCGATTCGACGTTAGTAAGAACTTTCATAAATTTGATTCAGTAGCAGCAGAAACACTTGCTCATAAAATAATTAATGTAATTTATTCTCCGATTAATGAAAGATTAGAATCAAATTCTAGTTCCATTCCCGAACACGAAAGAGAAGAAAGGGAAAAATCACTTGTACACTTAAAAAACAAGTTCTTATTAATTACTCAAAAAAGTATTTCTCATCCAACTGCATATAATAATGAAATTAATCATAAAATTGAATATAGACATTTAATTCATCATATTTCATTTAACCCCAGTACAATGTACTTAAACATTATTACCCAATCAAATGCCAATCTGAATATGTCTGAACTTGCAAAAATTAGAGATTTATTACACAATAATTAATTTTTACATTCAAAAGATTTTTTTACAATTAATTAAAAGAGTTATTGTTCTTTATATCATTAATAATATTCGCAAATTTTTTTTACTTTTTCAAGTAAATTTTTTTTGCCGGGATGGCAGAGCGGTTATTGCGCTGGTCTTGAAATAGCAAATCGGTCTTACAAAAGACAAAATGCTTTCAAACCAAGTAAACCAGTGCCTTTACGGGCTCGGGAGTTCGAATCTCCCTCCCGGCGTATTATTTTTTTACCAAATATTTATCAAACTAGTTAATCTAATATTCAAATCTTAACCAAAATTAAATTGATTGATGATAAGAAAAATGCAATCTATTTCTGATGGAGTGGTTCACAAAGTTCCCGAGGATTTATTTAATGCACTCGTTTCAGACAAGAAAGCATTAGCTAAATGGAAAGATATTACGCCACTTGCCCGCAATGAGTGGATTTGTTGGGTAACTTTTTTTAAAAAACCAGAGACTCGACAAGAACACATTTTGAGAACAGTAAGCGAACTTAAAGAAGGAATGAGGCGACCTTGCTGTTGGCCGGGCTGTCCTCACCGAATTAAAAATAAGGTATAAATTTTCCAAGCGGATTTCGTTTCTAACAACTATCCAATTTAAGTTGTCTGCACTATTCTTTGTACATTCATTGCGCAAGTAACACTTGAGTTACTAACAATTTGAGAAACCCCATAAATTTCATAGGTAGTTGAACCCGACGCATCCAAAGTTGCAGGTTTCTGAGCATTTTGAATTTCATTTAATTGTAAGACTTTTCCGTATGGAGCAACTGCAACAAACTGTTCAACTGCAGTACCATTTATTTTAACCAAGTTCTGAAGTATTGGACTTACTATATAACCGGACTGATTACAACTATCTATAAAGTTTGTAACAGAATACGATCCATATAGACTTAATGGGTCTATTGTAGTAGTAGTAATCAATTGCGTGGTAGTAGTGGTACTAGTAGATATTGTGGTCGTAGTATTCAACGAAGTAATTGTTGTTGAGTTGGTTAGATTTGGGTTAACCGTACTTGAATATACGAACCAAAAGATTATTCCAATTACAACTAATCCTATTAGCATATATGCATAAGTTCTCAAAGTGAGTGGTTTTGAAGAATCTACAGCCTGAATGTTTTCTTTTTCAATTTCAGCTAATTCATCATCAATTTTACGTTTAGTCATTTTTAATCAGTTTCAAAGTAGTTTCAGCTTTTCAATTATTTTAATTTTACTATTTCTAATTTATTGCAAGTCAATTATTTAAAATGTAATAACTGCCCTAAATTTAACTTCCCCACTCATCATTTTATCATAAGCTTTTTGAACTTCATCTAATTTGAATGTTTCAACAGTAGGTAGAATTAAATTACTAGAGCTGAATTTAAGAGCATCGCTTGCCACTCCTCCTGTCCATCCTCTAATAATTCCATTCGAATGCAATAGTTTTCCTGCAACAAAATTCATTGGTTGCCCAACATAAGTAATAATCATTATAGTTCCATTTCTGCAAATACCATCAGTTAACTTTTCAAGTATCTTTGCATTTGGTGCAGTTGCAAGAATTAATTTTGCTCCTCCGAGTTTCATCAATTCTTTACTTACATCGCCGGTTTGACTATCAATATAGTAGCGCGCACCCATTTTAACTGCCAATTCTTTTTTAGCCTGACCTCTTGAAATTACTGCAACTACAAAACCCATTTCTTTTGCATATTTGAGTGCAAGATGACCAAGTCCTCCAAATCCGCTAATTGCAACCAAGTCTCCTGGTTTTGCGTTTCCTTCTATTAATGCTCCAAATGTAGTTCTTCCCGCACACATAATCGGAGCACTAATTATTGGATCTAAGTTTTCTGGAATTTCACTTAATGCTTCGGTTTTACTAATCATATATTCGGCATAGCCGCCATCAACGTCTAATCCAGTTACTTTTGCAAATTTACACGCACCAAATTCTCCGTGTATACATTCATTACAACTTCCACAATGGTCAGCGTGCCAACCCACACCTACTCTTTGTCCAACTTTCCAACTTCCTTTGGCATTTTTTCCAATTTCTTTGATTATTCCGATTATTTCGTGTCCAGGAATTCTAGGAAGCTTGCATTTTCCATCAAACCCCCCTTCTACAGTTACGGAATCTCCGTGACATATACCGCAAGCTTCAACTTTAATTAAAACTTCATTATTTGCTGGAGTGGGAATAGGTAAGTTTACTATTTCGAATTTTCCTGCTGGTTCACTTACCACTGCTGCTCTCATTGTTTGCAATTTTTTTCGCCTTTTTTTAATTAAATTAGTAATTATTCATGATTTCAAGTAGTCTTCAATTAATTTATTTACATCTTTTAACACCGGGTCACTATGGCCGCTTAACATTATATTAATTTTATATTTGGAAACTTTTTCAATTGATTTTTTATTTTCTTCCATATCCAAACTAAACATTTTAGGTGCACTTATTATTTTTCCATTTTTGCAACCCATTAAATCTCCCACAAACATTATTTTTCTTTTTTTATCGTATAAACTAATACTTCCTTCTGTATGTCCCGGAGTGCTAATTACTTCGAATTCCTTGACCATATCTGCGTTTTTCAATACGATATCCGGATTGACCTTCTTAAAACCAAAAAACTTCATAAATATTTTATAAACGAAAGTAGCCAAATTCCTATTAAACTTCGGTTTTATTTTACCACTTAAAACCATCCCGTCTTTTTCTGACATTGCAATTTTTGCACCAGTTAGTTTTTTCAATTCGTTTGCGTTTCCGACGTGGTCTAAGTGGTGATGGGTAATTATAATTGTTTTAAGTTCAGTTGCTTTTCTATTTAGAACTTTTTCAATGTAGTCTATCACTTTCTTTTCATTATTCGGCATTCCAGTATCAATTAAAATTAATTCTGATTTTAATAACACTAAGTAACAATTACAATTTAGTCCATCAATTAAGTGAACTTCGTTAGTTATTTTCATATAATCTTCATAATAGGTTTAAACCTTTATTAAATTTTTTTTTGCATCTAATTGATTCTCTATCAATCACTTACTTGGCGCATTGATTTAATTATAAAAAACCTTGGCCAAAAAACTGGCCAAAAGGTTTTTCGGTTTTTTAGTTTTTTTAATAACTTCTTGTTTTTTTTAGAGTTTTTCTCTTATTTTCCAACTGTTTTTAGATAATATGAGAATTCTTCAAGTAATTTGTCTAATCTTGCATAATTACTTGTGTCTTTAAACTCGCCAGATTCATTAAATGCTTCATTGACATTTGGTAAAATAAATGGAGTAGGCACAACAAAACCACCAAGTTCGCTAATTACCGGTCTTAATGCCTCATTAGCCCTTATTCCGCCAAATGAACCTGCACTGTAACTTGCAATTACAAATGGTTTTTTAGAATACTCTGGCATAAAATTATCAATTACGTTCTTTATAGTTCCACTAAAGCTATGATTGTATTCGGGAGTAACTAACAAAAATCCTTGAGATTCAGCTAACATTCTTGATACGTTTTTCATTTCCTCACTAGGATTTGGATTATATTGATTTGGAATTTTTAAAGTTTGAAGTTCGGCAATCTTCATCGGGTCAATTAAATTGATTTTATACCCTTTTTTTTCCATATGATTTTTAATTGCAACTGCAACTTTATCTCCCATTCTTGCTGGTCGAATACTGCCAATTATTATAGAAACGGTGAATTCATTCATTTCTTTTCCTCCAAATTGTTAAATTTTAATATTTCAATCATTTAAAGCGTTAAAGGTATTTTTATTGTTTTGGCAGAAATCTTATTACTTCAAAACCAGAAAACAAGCTAAAGTTTAAATTTCACAAAATATACTTTGAACATTCGATAGATTATTTTCAAGCGTTTAAAACATTTCAATAAATTATTAGGTAGGGTGTGAATATGATAGAAATTGGCAAATTTGCTCCAGACTTTTCTTTAATGGATTCAGAAGGGAAAACTCATACTTTAAGCGAATTTATCGGAAAAAACGTAGTTATCTATTTCTATCCAAAAGATGACACTCCGGGTTGTACCATTGAAGCTTGCGAATTCAGAGATTCAAACAAAGACCTTTCAAATTTAAATGCAGTTGTAATTGGTATTTCTAAAGATAAAAGCGAATCGCATAAAAACTTCATAAAAAAATATGATTTGAATTTTCTTCTTTTAAGTGACCCCGAGCATAAAACTATCGAAGAGTATGATAGTTGGAAGGAAAGTACTTTTATGGGTAAAAAGTATATGGGAACCCAACGCAACACATTTATTATTGATAAAAAAGGTAAACTAACATCAATTATCCGAAACGTTACTCCTAAAGGACATTCAAAACAAGTAATTGCTGAACTGTCAAAACTGGACTAAATTGATTGTTTCTTTAGTCACTTAAGCAATCGTTTTAATGGTTAATTGTGTTAAGTTAAATATGCAAAATTTCTTTCAATTAAAAAACAAAGGACAAACCAGCTTTGAATATTTATTTCTAATTGGAGGTTTAATTCTACTTGCAGTAATAGTAATTTCTATTTTTCAAATAAATGTCCTTCCAAATGTAAACAGTCAAATAAAATCAAATACTGCTAATTTACAAAAACTTGATTGTCTTAAATATTCCGACCAGTCACTATCTTCAGTTTATGCAAATTATCAATTAGATGAAAATAGCGGTCCAAATTTATCTGACTTATCTGGAAATTCCTATAATTTACCTATCCACAACCCTCCTTGGCAAACAACATCGTGCAAAGATAATGGTTGCATTTCTCTTGTAAATCCAGAATTCGTAAATATTACAAATTCCTCCTCTCTTGACGGTTCAAGCAATTATACCGTTGAATTTTGGATAAATGATTCCGGTACTGCTCAATCAATTTATAGTACATCGAATGCTGTAAATTCTGGTTTTTCAGTTATTGATTCTTCATCAGGAAACATTGCGGTTAACTGTTCAGGAACATTGTACACATCAAACACTTCAGTTAATGACGGTAATTGGCATTATGTTCAAGCATCATTAACTCCTACTTCGGTTCAAATTTATCAAGACGGGCAATTAACTTATACTAACAATGCCGCTAGCTGCACATTAGCATCTACTACAACCTTCAACACTATTGGAGCCAGTTGTTCTACCTACTCTTCATGCTATGATTATTTAGTGGGTTCCTTAGACGAACTTAACATCTTAAGTTATGCCGAATCCGCAACTGATGCAAACAACGATTATCAATTTTATCTTGCAGGGAATACTCCATCGTGGCAATCCAACCCATCCTATTTATCTGCCCAATATCATTTTGATGACGGTTCAGGTGTTAACGTATCAGATTCCTCGTCAAACGGTAACTATGGCAATCTTCAGAATGTATTTAATGATAGAGTATCTGGTAGTTGCGACCTCTCTAATTGTTTTAAATTTGATGGCTCATCAATTTATGGTAATTTAAATGCGGGAACAACAAGTTCACTTTCTCAACTATCCGTTGATGGATTTGTAAACGCAAGTTCAGCAAGTGGACAATCTCAAAGTTATATAATATCTCAAGAAGACCCTTCCCAAACAAGCGGTTGGGCAATCGGATTACTTGGAACATCTAATGTCTGTCCAAACTCTGTACCCGGAATGTTATTTTTCTTTAACGGAACAAGTTATGTTTGTTCAAACAGCTCACTATTTTCCGGTTGGAAATTCTTTGCAGTTACTAATAACAATTCAATTACATCAATTTATGTAAACGGCGTACTTGTAAATTCTGCAAGTCAAACCCTGACTTATTCTTCTGGTGCCAATCTTTCAATAGGCGCATTTACTTCTCCAGGTACAGTATCGGATTATCTAAATGGCAGTCTAAATGGAATTACAGTTTATTCATCTGCTCTGACAAGCGGACAAATTAATTCCGATTATACCTGTTCAGGTTAGTTTTAAGTATTTATTTTATAAGCATAACAAAGCAAAAGATAATTACTAATGGACAGCGGATTTTTAATTTCAACTAGCAGAAAACCCTCAGTTTTAACAAGGCGTTTAGTAAGATGGTTGGTTCTTCTTTTGGGTGGATTAAGTGTAAATCGTGGAAAACAAAACATTTCTCAACTTGCCACAAATGCCAAAACTAAAGGATTTCGTTATATGATTGTGGTTCACGAAAGTCATTCCAACCCATCTCAACTTGCTTTTTTTGATGCAGACTTAAGTTTAGCAGTTGCAAATATCTCAGTCAGTAACATTCCTGATGTTAATTCATTAAGTCAAAGAATTCCGAAAAATCTCAATCATATTTTAAAATCAAATGGAGAAATGGAGAGTCATTTATTAAAAATGTTTGAGAACGTTTACGATTCAGCTAATCCTTCTGCCAAATATGATTTATCAATAATTGCTGAAAACAAAATTTTAAGTTTTGAAATTGAAGGAAAGTCAATAGGTCCGCAAATAAAACTTAATTCATTCGTAGAGTTTTCTATGCCGGAGGAAGTTGAGCAATAATTCATATGGCAATAGCAGTAAATCAATTGATTTTGATTATAGTTGCAGGAGTTCTTGCAGCAAGAGCAGGACGAAGACTAAGAATTCCCGAGTCTATTCCTTTATTGATTACTGGTTATATTTTAGGTGGAGATTTGCTTGGTGTTTGGAAACCAAACTTGCTTGGAATTGATTTAGGATTTCTATCCATCATTGCAATTCCTGTAATTTTATATTATGGTGGACTAAAAACTGATGCAAAAAACATTGCTTCAAAATGGAGAACTATTTTATCAGTTACAACAATAGCAGTTTTTATTACTGTAATTGGTATTGCAACCCTATCGTATTATTTATTGAATTTACCATTAAATCTTTCATTACTTTTAGGAGCAATATTATCATCCACTGATGCGGCTGCAATTCTGCCCGTTATAAGAAATCTAAACATAAACAAAAAAGTTTCAACGTTAATAAGTGCCGAAGCAGTATTAAACGACGCAACCGCAATCACTCTTTTCACCTCACTATTCGGTTTAGCTAGTGGAAGTGAAATTTCTCTAAAAATTGCAATTTCTCAATTTCTCTATTATTTAATTGCAAGCAGTGCAGTCGGAATTCTTGTAGGTATAGTTGCAAATGAAGTATTTAAGAAATTAAAAATTTCAGGAGAATTAACTTTTGCATCACTAATAGTAATGCTTACTGCATATGGTTTAGCTCAAG
The DNA here is from genome assembly GCA_021782355.1 of Microcaldota archaeon. Classification (GTDB taxonomy): domain Archaea; phylum Micrarchaeota; class Micrarchaeia; order Norongarragalinales; family UBA97; genus JAJXUZ01. Next base: position 14,600 of record JAJXUZ010000012.1, read on the forward strand.
CAATTTCAGTAAGTAGTGTAATTGCCGTAGTACTTTCTGCCTTAGTTTTCAGATACTTTTTACAATCCGGGCAAGTAGACCCTCTTGAAAGATTAAATACTTTATCTGCTTGGGAAAGTTTGAGTTTCCTTGCCCTTGCAATTATATTTTTGGTATTAGGCGGAGAATTGCGAATTGCTACCATACTACCTTACTTGCTTGCGGGAACTCTAATTTCATTCTTATTCATTTTAATTGTCCGTCCGCTTTCGGTTATTGCAAGTATGTGGTTTGACAAGTCTTATAATTTAAAAGAAATGTTATTCATTTCTTTTGCCGGAAGTCCTCGCGGTGCAGTTTCAGCAGCTTTGGCATCAGTAGTTTTAGTTGAATCAGCAGGAGCTGGTTTAAGTAACATTCAAGCAACTACGATTTTTTCAGTTACGATTATTGTTATTTTAATTACAATTGCAATTGCTAGTTTATTTGCATCAACAGTTGCAAAATATCTTTTGGGTGCAAGTGAAAATTCAGTTGAATCTCGTTATCGATTGCTATCCACTCAATTGAAGTCTATGAATATCGCATCGCGAAGAATGAGAGAAGATTGGAAAATCGGTTTAATTCCATCTATAACTTATGATGAAATTTCAAAAGAATATTCAAAACAAATGGAGTCAATCGAGTTAGAATTAACTTCGCTTACTACCAAATCGCCCTATTTGAAAAGTAGAGAAAGAGCAATTCATATTAAAGAACTCTTAATGAATCAGATTGCAAGTTTAGACCAATCTTACGAAAATAAAGAAATTTCTCAGGATGATTACGAAGAACTTTCAAGACAATTTAGGTCTCAAATCCAAACATTAACAGACTTGGAAGATAAAGATACTCAGATTATTCAGCAAAGAAATGAAAAACAGAATTAATAATTCATAGATTTTTTTAACTTCAATCTAAGTAAATAAGTAATCTGTCCTTAAATCTACTTCTTTCATTTATTTTATATTCTTATTCAGCCATCTTATATGTTATATTACTTTGATATTTTTTGGAGTTAATTCGATGGAATGTTCTTGTAATATTCAATTAAATTTCAAATCTGAAAAAGAAGCAAAAATGGCACTGACCATTTTACAGAATCAAACACTTAATAATAAACGTTCAACTGTGATAAGAAAAACCAAAGATGGTAAATTAACAGTTGACATTTCAGCAAAAGATTTTACAGCATTAAGAGCAATGGTTACCTCTACTTTTAGAGATATGCGTGTATTTATTGATGCCCAATCTATTAGTAAATAAACTTCATAAGGTGTAAAATATTAAAATGGAATTCGAAGAATCAGCAAGAAAAGATTTAGCAGAATATCAGAATCTTTCCCAACAACTACAAATGATATTAATGCAAAAACAACAATCTCAATTACAATTATCTGAAATTGACCGAGCATTAAATGAAGTTGAATCTTCTTCAAATGCCCAAATATATAAAATCGTAGGTTCAGTAATGATTACTAAGACCAAAGAACAAATTGTTTCTGATTTAGCAGAAGAAAAGGATTCTTTAAAAATGCGGATGGATGTCTTTTCTAAGCAAGAAGATAGATTAAAATCAAAACTTTCAGACCTAACCACTAAACTTTCGGAATTGGAGAATAAAATGAAATCCAATACTTCATTAAACCCAAATCAAAGAGTTAAACGTCAACTTTCCTAGTTTTTAACTTATTTAGTAAAAAGGTTTAACTCTAACCTTTCTTTTTATTTATTTGATTAATTTGAAGAATATAGAAAATAAAATACTCGATTTTTATCGCTCATTATTAAAACTAAAAGGAAAAACCGCAATCACCTTTCATATTAATGCTGACATCGATGCAGTAAGTTCTGCGCTTTTATTAAAATCACTAATTAAAAATAGTGTAATTCGAAGCAGTTCGAACATAGATTCAAGTGCCAAGAATGTTCTTGAAATCCTAGGTTTTGGCTTATTGGAATTCAAAAATCCTTTAAATTTAAACGAATTCGATAATATTGTTTTTGTCGATGTTTCTGATTCAAATTATTGTGGAATTGAAGAAAAAGTAATTAAGAATTTTAACGGAAAAATTCTTATTATTGACCACCACTGTTCAAGTAAAATAATTAAAAATTCTAAAAGTTTAATTCTTGAAAATTATGATAGCTGTTCTCAAATAATTTATGAACTCTATAAAATATCAAACAAAAAACTTACTAAGTGGCAAGCCTTTCTAATTTCTCTTTCAATTTTAAGCGATACTGCAATTTTGATGAGTTCTAATAATCAATCAATTTCGACATTGTCCTATTTACTAAACCAATATGATATAGATTTTCAATCATTATTGATTCTTGCAAAAAGGCGCGCGGACATTTCCGAGAAAACCAAAGTATTGCAAAGTGTAAAAAATTGTAAATTTATTAAAACTAAAAACCACTTAATAGCATATAGTTTTGTTGATTCATTTCAATTATCATCTGCAACATCCTTAATATCTAGCGGAGCCGATTTTGCTTTTGCAGTAGATAAAAAAAGAGGAAAACTTTCCGCAGTCTGTTCAAATTCATTAGCTGAAAAAGGGTTTAATGTATCAAAAATATTAAAACAATTACAAAATATTCCTGATTCTAGTTCTGGAGGGCACTCTAGTGTAGCAGGAATGAATTTCAATTATAAACAAGCCGATTTAATTGTTGAAACATTAATTGAAAAAAGTTTGAAACTAATAAATCAATTAGAAAACCAATAGCAACACACTAGCAGTAGCAAGTATAATTGCTAGAATTTCAGTATAAGTAAATCTGTCTCCTAAGAATATGTAAGAAATTATTGCAATTCCAATGGTACTTAATCCTAAAATTGCATTAACCAAAGCAACTTCGCCATTTTGTAAAGCAAAAATTTCAAGCAAAACTGCAAAAAAAGAAAGGATTACTACTCCTAAAATCAATAAAATAGACTGAGACATAATCACTGGTTTTAGAAATAGTTCGTAAATAATAGCTGCTGCAATAATAATGGTAAGAGCTATTCCTAAAATTGCTTGAATTGATAATTTTGATAAAGACGAAGAACTAATTGTTTGTTTTAGCATTACGTTTGACACTGAGAACAATACCATTGAACCCAACGCGTATAATAACCAAGTATTTGTTGCTTCTGTCATTTTAACTAACTAATATTAAACATCCAAGAAGTTTAAAAGCATTAACTACTCATAACTGCTTATAAAATTTATTTAAAGTTTTATGCTTCTATTAGGCGAAATAACTTGAAAATAGCAATAACCGGTGACTTTCATTTCGGATTTAATGATGATGCTCCCAATCAAGCAAGAAGAGTACTTCTAGATGCTTGTGAAAAAGCAGACGCTATAATTCTTGCAGGAGATTTATTTGATACTCGTATTCCAAAACAAGAAACTATCTATGAATCTATAAAGATTTTTCGAGAATGTCAATTCTCCAACACTCCTAAAGTAAGTATTTTTTCATTAGAAGGTAACGAAAAGATTCCACTTTCCCAAACTCCATTAATTGCAATCTATGGTACACACGAGCGACGAACAAAAGGTTTGGTAAACGTAATTCAATTACTTGATTCAGCGGGAGTTTTGATAAACTGTCACGCAAGAAAGATTCAACTTGAAACTCTTGATGAGCAAACAAACGAACCGGATTCAGTAACTATTCAGGGTTTGGGGGGTATGCCAGAAGAACTTGCTTCAAAAGTAGTTGGTTATATGGATTATCGTCCGATTGAAGATTCATTTAACATTTTTGTATTTCACCAGTCCATTCGTGAATTAATTCCACAAGATGAAGATTGCTTAACAATGGACCAGTTGCCAGAAGATTTTGATTTGTATGTTGACGGACATATTCATTGGAGACAGGAATTTAAAGATTCAAAGAAGTTACTTTTACTTGCAGCAAGTACCGTAGTA
>JAJXUZ010000063.1 GCA_021782355.1 Microcaldota archaeon
GTTGATATCTAATGCCTACCTTTTCCCATTCCAGTCTTTCTACTTTCGAATCCTGTCCCCTTCATTACTCTTTTCGTTACGTACAAAAAATCACTCCTCCTGACGACAGAGAAACAATTGAGCTTTTTGCAGGAAAACGGGTACACGAAACATTAGCCGAACTTCATCTTTCAATTATGAAAGGTAAGGAAGTTGAACTTTCGAATTTATCTGAATACTACAAAACAATATGGCAAAAAAACTTTCACAATGGAGTTTATAGCGTAAAAGATTCACCAGAATTTTCAATAGATTCTTATTTTAATTCCGGAATAAAATGGATTGCTGATTATTATCATTCAAACAAGCCTTTTGATAACGAGACTTCCCTTAAAATCGAATGGAAAATAAACATTCCCTTAGGCGTTCATAACCAGTATAAACTAGTGGGAGTAATTGACCGACTTTCAAAACTTCCAGACGGAACCCTTCTAATTAACGACTATAAAACATCTAGAAATCTTCCAACCGATTATCAAATTGATTTAGACCGACAATTGTCATTATATCAACTTGGCGTTCAAAAAGAATTTGATTCATCTTCTAATGTAAAGCTTGTTTGGCATTATTTAGCATTTAATAAAAAGATCACCATAATTCGCCCTAAAAGTAAATTAGATGAAATTGAACGAAGCACCATCAAGCTTGCACTTGCGGTTCAAGATGCAACGGAACAAAACTCTTTTCCTGCAAAAAAAGGACCACTTTGCAATTATTGTGAATATAAGCCAATCTGTCCTGAATGGAAAGTAGCTGACAATTCTAAAAAACAATATAAGCGAACTATTCAAACTAAATTGAATTTTTAATCTTCAAACATTCCTCTAATTTTCTTTAATTCATCTTTAGTTTCTTTTTGTAATTCTAATTCTAATTTTCTTCCACATCTAATGCATTTGCCATCAGCTACAAGTATTCCTTCATAGCAATCTTTATGATATGCCGCACCACAAAAACAATGTCCGTATTTTGGTCTAGAATCCGTCATTGATAGTTTGAAAGTTTCTTTGCAAAGTTGACACAATTCACTTGTTTCTGTTTGTTTTATCTCACTTGATTTTTGACTTTCTCTATTACTTTCTTCATTTATATTATGGCTTTGTGATTCTTTTTTTTCAACATTTTGTACTGATTGCATTAAATTATCATTTGGGTTTTTAGTAGGAGCCCCCCTTCTTAAAAGTTCGTTTAAATCAATTGAAATTTGTTTTGGTTTCTCCTGATTTTCAATAACTTTTTCTTTAATTTGTAGTTGCTCGTTATCAATTGTTGATGTAGTGTTCCTGTTTTGTAAATTATTCTTAACTGATTTTTTAATTCTAAAAGTGTTGTATGTTTTAATCGTTAATTTAATGTGTTCATTTTCCATTGAAAGTAAATCAACTTTAACTAATTCATCAATTCTTGAAACAAGTTCGTTTTTACTTATTGAGAATTCGGCCAATAAACCCTCAATTTTATCATTTCCATTTACGATGGATTTAAGCAGTTCTTTATCGAATTTAGTAAGTTTAAATTTAGGTGTAACTAACTTTTTCTGAATTGTTTTAGTCACTTTTGAGTTTGAAGACCCAGCGATTCTTGTCAATTGATTATTCGCCATTAATTTTTTTTAATAATTGCAAATGAAACTTCACTATATCTTCTAGAATCATTTTCGTTCAACCTGAAAACCCTAATATGGTCTTGAGGATTGCTTTCCTTTAAAACCGGGTCAATTACCACTGCGATGTTGTTCGGTTGATTAAAACAAGCGGTTTGAGTTGCAATATCCGTACTTGATAGAAAACAACCATAAGAGGGATGAGAGTGCATCCATCCTACCACGAATAAATTTTTGTCCTGACGATTGGAAAATTTTTCAGTTAAATTTGACAACGCTTCTCTACTAAACTTAACTGAAACAGCTGTGCTTTGATTTTCTGCTGTAATATAATCCTGCACCATTAGGTAATTTTTGCCATTGTAAGTATTTACTTGGCCTATTAACAATCCCATACTTTCTAGTTTTAATTCTGCATTTTCCTTTGCGTGCTTTAATCCTTTAGAATAAGCCAATTCACTAATGTAGCATTCATAATCCATTATGTTCACTTTTCTAAGTTAACCGGTTCGTCTTTTACCATTCCAAGCATTTTTGAAATTTTATAAGTTATGGTGGAACGTTTTTTCTTTTCTTCAAATATCTTAATTGCAAGTTCAGCGGGCTCTAATGGTATTTCTTTTGGAGTTTCAATATCTTGTTGTCTTGGTTTTGGAGCATTGGCAAGTTGTTTTGCTATTTCTTTAATTTGCTCGTCATTTTGTTTTTCTTTTTGATTTTCAATTAATCCATAACCTATTACTGAAACAATTCTTGGTTTTGTACTATTATCAACTGTCTCTATTCCCCGTGCCAAAGAAATTGTTTGATTCTCGGCCTTAGTTTTTTCTTCAGAAGAAGGTTCATTGACTTTTGTTTGATTTATGTCATTAATTTCTAATACTTTTGGCTTAGTTATTAAAACGTTATTCTGTTTCTTTACTTCTATTTCTGAAGGCTTTATGATTTGAATTTCATTTACCTTTTCTTCAGGTGCCTTTTCTAAAAGTATCTTTTCTTTTTCTGGTTCAATTTCGATTTTTTGTTCTTTACTTGTAATTTTTAATTCATCATTTTGACTTATTTCTGTTATTTGAGCTTTCTGGGGCAATTTATCTTCGATTTCTGCTGTTTTTTCAATCATCTTCTTTTCTTCTATTCCTTTCGTAGATTCCTTGCCTTCTTCATCTATTTTCTTTTTAGCTTCTTGCTGATTTCTTTTTTGCTCTTCAAGTTTTATTTTAGTTTCTAACTCCAATCGTTTCTGCTCTTCGAGTTTCTTTCTCTCTTCTTCCTCTTTTACTCTTTGAGCTTCTTGAAGTTTCTTAAGTTCGATTGCTTTTTTAGAGTAATTGAAAGTTTCCAAAGTTTTTTGAGAAATTGGCTCATTATTTTCAATCATTTTCTCTACTACGTCCATTTCTAATGTAGAAAAAATTCGAGGTTCCACTGGTTCTCTGCCAGTAATGCTAGTAGTTGATGTTTCTGTTGCCCTAGCAGAAAATATTGCTGGTCTTTTGGGTAGTTCCATAGTTTTTTCCTTTAAAACTTCTAAATCTTTAAATAATAAAAATTACCATTTGAAATTAAAGTTAAAGATATAAAAGAACTTCCATCAATAAGAATGCACTTCAATTTTAAAGAGTGATGAAAATGGCAAACGAACAATACAATATCACAGTAAGTCACGCTACAAGCGGAAAAGAGTTAGTTTTAGAGGTATCTTCTGATTTTAGCGTTTCTTCAGTACTAGACGTCTTAGTAGAAAGTTTAAAGCTTAAAGACCGATTCGTTTTGGCAAATTCTCAAAATAAGATTCTAGATTCTAACCTTACCTTAAAAGAAGCTGGCATTTTCGCAAATTCCAAATTAATTTTGATGCCTGATCCAACCGGCGGATTAAATTAAACATATTCACGGAAGTAATTAAAACTATGAATCTTAAATACTGGGAATGGGAGTCTGCTGCATTTAAGGAAAAAATGAAAAATCCTTCAATTAAGCACATTACTAGCATTTTATTTGAGAACGAAACTCAAGCGTATCGGTTTGCATTAACTTTAGATTTTGTAAAAAGAAAAAAATATGCAAAATTAAAAGATTTTCCAAAAGATTTACCCAAAGCTACTTGGCTTAGGTATTTAGAATATGGAGTTCAACTCGGTATGCTCGATAAGAGTTCAAGTGGAGTATATGAGTTAACAAACCGATTTTCTAATCCTTTGAGAAATCTGTCT
>JAJXUZ010000064.1 GCA_021782355.1 Microcaldota archaeon
AGAATTAAGCTTTCCAAATTATTAAGAGAAAAAGCAGAGTCCAGTTCAAGCACCATTATAATTCTCGACCACGATTTAGAATTCTTATATAATACGGTAGACCGATTAATTATCTTTGAAGGAAACCCCTCGGTAAATGGTAAAATTTCAGGAATCTATCCGAAATTAACTGGAATTAGCAATCTACTTTCTGATTTTGATTTATCTTATCGATTAGACTCAGCTAGTAAGAGACTTAAATTAAATAAGCAAGGCTCGGTGAAGGATAGAAAATTAAAAGAAAGCGGGGAATTTATTCAAAGAGAATAAGTGACTCAAAAAATCTTTTTTTATTGAGCTAATTTTTATCCAATTACTTTGGTAAGTAAGAACAATAGTATTGTGGCTATTATGTGAATTACGATGTTAATTAGTGAAACGACTGATGCAATTGCCAATGCGGAAACTATCGGCAAGTATTGACGTAAATTGTTTAACTGAGGGTCATTGTTTATAGTTTGTTCAATAAAATTCGGGGTAACCGTACTAGAAACCGAAGTTGAGTTAATGCTATTGCTAATGTTATAATTTGTAATTGCTGATACTAATTGTCCTTTCAAATTAGTAGTGGATGCAACAGTAAAGTTTAAACAAGATTGATAAAGTGCTCCACTTAATAGTGTTTGTTGGTCAGTTGGCAGTGAAGTATATGCCGGTCCAGCTGATGCAATTATTTGATTATTAAATTCAGATTGGGGATATGATGATTCTATGTTTGCCCGAGTAATATTAACTCCATTAATTGCATTTGCACAAGCCAATAATTCATTTTGACCTGCAGAGGCAATATTCGGAGTAACTCCAGAAATAATTGAAGGAGCGGCTTGGGACAATCCTGTAATTAAATCGTTGTAATAGGTATTTTGATTTGCATTTACCTTTACTAATGTTCCTAAGAATGCAAATATCAATAACACCAAAAGGGCTTTACTAATTATTCCCCAAGCAGCTGAAAACGAAATTGTTTTAGAGATTGATGCAAATGCAATTGCCGTTGCTACACTTGAACCAAAACCCAAAAAAGCATAGAAATACGGATTGCTGGTTAATCCGGCAATTATTGAGGCAAGTATAATTATGATAATTCCAATTATAGCTTGAACCTTACTTGACCCGTATCCAAAGTAAACTCCAAAAGCCAACGAAAGACTTATGGAAATTAGAAATAATATAAACGAAATGCTGTAAAGTTTTTGTAAATTATACTGGATTCTTGCAAAATTGAAGATTTCGTGAGTGGCAAAATTACTTCTAGAAAAGAAAAAAAATGAAGCTAAAAGTAGCACAAAAAGAATTCCTAAAAGAACGAATTTGAATTGTGTTTCTGTTGAGGTCAAATCAAACTTTGGCGTAGGAATAGTAATCGTGATATTATTGGAAGCAGGAGTAGAAACAGGCTTTTCTTCAGTTGTTTTGACTTCTTTTTTTTCTGCAGTTGCCATTATGATTTATCTACGATTAATTTGTTTAAATAGCTTATTATACGGTTTGTCTGATTTTAGAAGAGATTCCCAAAACTCTTAGTGTTTTAGCATTCAAATTACAAATTAAAAGTTGCGAAAACTCTGCGAATGCAATTGGTTTTTCGAATTCCAAATCCATATCGTATTCATTATCGTTTTTTTGAACTTTTATTATTCTTGCTGGTTGTAAATTCAATCCGATTCCGCCGTGAATAACATCATTCTCCTTAGGAATTTCTTTTACAAAAGGACTAATTGAGAAATTTCCTGAAATTTTAGTTGTTACAACTATTGGTTTTTCACTAAGAATTGTTCCTCGAGGTATCTGATCGGATTTTGCCCCTTTAATTGCCAAACCTACTCTATCTGATGAAGTTGATACTAAAACATCAGCATCATTTTTTTGAATACTTTTAATTTCAATTGGAATATCTTGACTATATGCGGTGAGTTTGTCGTGAACTTTAATCTCTCCTTGCTTTACCACTCCTAACGCAACAGTTCCCACTCCCTTAACTTCAAAACAATGGTCGATATACGCAACAGGGGAACCTTCGATTAATTTTGGTTCAATTGAAAGTAAATATTCAATAGCAGATTGTTCATCGTTGAAGATTTTACTTTCTTTTAAATTAGTTCCATTTAGGATTTTAGTCAAGTCAATGTTACTGATAAATATTGTGGGAATTTTCATTAAACTTAAACTAACTATGATTTCTCCTAATGGTGCTGAAAGTTTGTCCGCTACAACCAATGCAACATCACACAAATTAATTGATTCAAGTAAACTAGAAAGTTTACCCGGATAAGCTGCAGGTTGAACAACATTGATGATTTTTCCAGAAAAAACAGTGTGATAGAAGCTTAAATCGTCAGAACTGGCTTTTTTTCCAATTTTATTTGCAATGGAATTTCTAGTTTGTTCTTCTTCACAAAGCACTGCAATGGTCAAACTATTGGGCATTTAAAATTTCATCCTCTTTTAATGTAATATATTATTTATTATGTTGGTAAAATGTTTTTATTCGTTTGAGTAAAAAGATGATAGATTGAAAAGAGGGGCAATTACTGGTTGGGCATCAGTCTTACTACTTGTTTTGGTATTGTATATGTTTGTTGGTACAAGTGGTTTTTATTATTCTAACTATACTTTTTTCTGGGTTTTAATAGGTGGATTGGTATTAATTCACTTATCAAGAGCTTCAATTCACGTTTCTCATTAAATATTTTGGTCTAACTAACTAAAAAAATCAATTGTAAAAGTAATTACTTATCGAGTTTTTTGCAAGTTCTCTTTTTCTTTGATGTTCGATTAAGAACTTTTCAACAAGTCCGTACAAATATTGTTTATTTTCTCCATCCAATATGAGCCCTTTCCTATAAGCATCTAATCTTTCTTTTAGTTTTTTATCATCTGGTTCAAAGAAATATTCCAGATACTTGCAAACTGAGCAAATGTCAGGATTTCCACCAAGTTTTCTTTGTTCATCTACTGTTGCTCTTCCGCCGGTAAATGCTCCCGCAATCTTCTTTTTAATTTGTGCTGGAGTATCTGTGGTGTAAATGCTCGATTTTGCATCAGAAGCACTCATTTTCATTTCTCCTGTTAAACTTGGAATGAATTTGCACTGAATAGAAGATGGTTTAGGATAACCGATTTTTTCAATAACATCTCTTGTAATTCTAAAATGGGGGTCTTGGTCCACTGCGTGTGGAATTAAAACCGGCACAAATTCGTTTTCATCAATTATGCCTTCTTCTCTTGCAATTACTGTGGGTAAAATGCAAGGAGCAGACTGCATACTAGTAAAGAACATACTTCCAATGTTTGTTGAATCCGTAAAACCAAATGCCGCTTTAATTGTACTTACATTGATTTTCTTTGCCACTTCAATTGCAATTGGATAAAGTTTATTTGCATCCTTTGTATCAATCAATATCTTTGTTTTTTTCGAGTCAAAACCAAGTGCGATTAAATCCAAAGAATTTTCATAAGCAAAATCCAGGGTTTGTTTTCTAGTCAATTCATCTTTAAACATAAACTTTTCATCATCAGTCATCTGAAAATACAAAGGACATTTAAAGTTATCATAAATCCATTTTGTAAAAGTCCAAGGGATTAAATGTCCCAAGTGAGTATGTCCGCTTGGTCCCCTTCCGGTATACAAAGAAACTGGCATTTTCTTTTTTGCACAATCTAGCCAAAAATCTAGGTTTCTTTGAACAAAAAATATTTTTCTT
>JAJXUZ010000013.1 GCA_021782355.1 Microcaldota archaeon
TGACCGCGTACAGGTTTTCGCGCACCTTGATCACATCTTCGGGGGAAGCGGTGTCTACTTTGTTGATCACGAACACGTCCGCCGAGCGAATGTTGGTCTCGCCGGGATGATAAGCCATCTCGTGACCGGCGCGGTGCGGGTCGGCCACCACGATCGACAGGTCGGGTTTGTAGAAGGAGAAGTCATATGTAACAATTCTCTTATTTTTACTAAAATATCTCTCATACCATCTTCTGCCACTCCTGCTTTGCAGATTGCAATTGCTGCAGTTGGGACATTAATTCCGGTAGATTTTCCTAGTTCAATTTTGCTTGATACGTAGGTGTAAGGAATATTCTTTTCAGTGCAAATAATTGGTAAATGCATGACGATTTCTTCTGGATCTACATCTTCTGCAATTATCACTAACTTTGCTTCTGATCGTTCAATAGCTTTAGTTGCTTCGTTTGTACCCTTTCGAATTGAACCACCGCTTTTTGCAGCTTGTGAAACAACTTCTAAGGTTTTTGCCTGCAATGGTGCAGGAACAGAAAACTTGACGTAACTTTTAGTCATTGTTGTAAGGCACCCCACTCAGTTTCATTGACGTTTTGCGTCTGAACTTTCATTCTGGAGTTTCTATCCTTGCTAATTATTTAGAAGCAGGAAATAACTTGAAACCCAAATAGAATTTAGCTCTGCTCGCATTTAAATATGTATTTGTACAGTTGACTTTCAATTGATTTAGAATTTATTTTACTCTTCTCGCCATAGTGCAGTTTTTACTGCAACAATTCCGATAATTAAGTAAACTAAAATATTTGCAATTGAAAGTATTACTAAGTTTGAATTAACATTCAATATTCCAAATGCCCATTGAAGTAAAATTGCCGGACCGGTTGATGGGAACAGAAACGATAACATTTGTACAAATGGCGGCAAAACTGTAATTGGATAATAGATTGGTGAAAGCAATGTTAATCCGAACGATAGAATTGTTCCGAGGGCAAAAACGTCTCTTTCAGTTTTGAGTCTAGTTCCTGCTGAAAATGCAATAAATCCTAATACCATTGAAGTTTCAATTGCAATTAAAATTGTGGCAATTACTGCGAGCAATCCTGCGTGTGTAAAGTATAATGCCAAAAGTAAGAATAGAAAGATTGCAAGGGAGTTCATCAAAATCCAACTTGCAGAAATTGTCATACAATATACGAATGGTGAAGTTGGAGAGGCAACATACAAATCGAACGTCTTAAAGAATAGTTTTGATGAGCCGGTTTCAGAAAAAACAGCGGTTCCCGCATTTATTATTTCAGCTAATATGGCACCAACTAAAAGTAAACCCAAATATCTAGTTCCAGTATTAAGGTACATTACAAAAAGCAATGCAATAGGGTAAGTAAACGGAATTAAAAGAAAAAATGGATTACCTTTAGCAGTGGACGAAAAATCTATCCACGCTCCTTGCATAATTGAAATTGCTTTGTTAATTCTGTTGTTCATTTTCCGCACCAACTAAGTTCAAAAAGGCATCCTCTAAATTAGGGCCCGCAACTGAAACTTTAAGTTTTTTAGAAAGAGCCTGGCTAACGATTTTCTTTACGATTTTTTCTTCTCCAAGCACTCTTACTTTATCTGCTAATTTGTTTACTTTTACTCCTTTTGGTATTGTGAGTTTTTCAATATCGGATTCATCGATGTCTACTCTTAACTCAAAACCAGAGTCTTTGATTATTGCAGATGGTGAACCGATTTTACAAACTACTCCCTTATTTATTACTGCAATTCTATCTGAAAGAAATTCCGCTTCGTCTAAGTAATGGGTAGTTAAAACAATGGTTTTTCCTTCTGATTTTAATTTAAGTAAAATTTCCCACAATTTTCTTCTTGAATGAACATCAAGTCCGATTGATGGTTCATCTAAAAACAATACCGATGCATCTGATGCAATTGCACAGGCAAGCAACATCTTATGTCTTTCTCCTCCGCTAAGTTGTCTTGCAGAGATATTTGCTTTATGTTCCAAACCAATTTTTTTCAGTGCATTTAATGCGATAGTTCTGGTATTTTCTATTCCTACATTTCCTCTCATTAATAGATAAAGTTGAATGAACTCACAAGCAGACGAGCTTCTAATTACTCTTGCTTCTTGAGGAACTACTGCGATGTTTTCCCTGACTTTTTCTACTTCTTTAATAATGTCATAACCAGCAACTGAGAGTTTTCCTGAAGTTGGCATTAATTGACCCGTTGCAATTCTAACGAAGGTTGTTTTACCTGCGCCATTTCTTCCTAGCAACGAAAAGATTTCTCCTTTTTTAATAGAAAAAGTAACTTCTTTTAATGCTTGAGTGTTACCGTAATTTTTAGCAAGTTTTATTGAGTCTAATGCATATTGATTCATAAATTTCATTCCGTTTAATTTGAATTAGTTCTGTTAAAGTTAATTTGTTTAAACGCTTATAAAAAGTCTTTCTTTATCACTCGCATTTAATAAACGAGCAATCATTTTCAGAATCATAAATCGCAAAACCAACTCTTTCAAATTGAACAAACGTTCCGGTATTATTTGTGGTTGCTGATTTTTCGACTATTCCTTTAAATTCAGTTAAACTATTTTCATTGAATTCATCCTTATCATCTACTAAATCTCCAATTTGAATTAATTTGGAATCTTTAAATTCTCCTTGAATATTAGGTAACCAATGAAGTTTTTTACCCTCAATTGCTTGATTTCCTACGAATTTTCCTATCACTTTATTTTCTTGAATTTTAAGGATTTGTATATTATATAAGTCTTTTAGTCTAACAACTTCATCAATCTTTAAAGAATCTAAATCATTTTTACTGATAAAGAAGTTTCTATTAACTTTCAATATTCTTTTTCCGAATTCTTCATTAGTAGGATGAGTTTTCAAACTTGTATGTGAGATTTCTTGTGGATGATTCTCTACAATTAATTCTATGGGATTTATTACAAAAAAGTATCTTTTTGCTATTGGGTCTAGTAATTTTTTATTTTCATTTAACAAAGCGTTCCAATTAGGTTTGCTTTCAACTTTACTTAAACCAAACGACAAAACGTAATTCTTGATTGCTTGCGGTAGAATCCCTCTTCTTTTTAATCCTAAAATTGTAGGTAATCTTGGGTCATTCCACCCAGTAACTTTTCCGGTTGCAATTAATGGTTTTATCAATCTTTTAGAAATTAAAGTTCCTTTCAAGTTCAATCTTGAGAAATCGTATAAATACGGAATTCTTAGATTTAGTTTTTCAAGAATTGATTTGTAAAGTTCATCTCTTAATTCATATTCTTTACTTCTTAATGCGTGAGTAGTGCCCAAGTAGCTGTCTAAAACTGCTCCTTCAAAATCATAAGTTGGCCAACATACATATTTGTTCATTTGTCGAAAATGTGTGGTTTTTAATATTCTGTAAAGTGTGGGGTCTCTCATTGCAGTATTTTCGCTATCAATTTTACCAAAAAACCGCAATATTGCTTCTGCTTCATCAAACTCGCCATTTATCATTTTATTCCATTGCGAAATTTGTTCTTCAATTGATTTATCTGGACAAGAACAGCGTTTACAGTTTTGTCTTGATTCTTTTACTTTTTCAGAATTGCAAGTGCAAACATAGGCGTTTTTATCATTAATTAGTTTTAAAGCAAAATCATACATCTGGGGCATATAATCCGAAGCAAAAAATACCTGAGTGTATTCTAATCCTAACCATTTCAATCCATCTTTAATTGCATCTACGAAGTCTTGTGATTCGTTTTCAGGATTAGTATCATCAAATCTAAGAATAAATTTGCCGTGATATTTCTTTGCAATTTCACTACTCAAAAACGCTGCTTTAGCGTGTCCAATGTGCGGATATGCTGAAGGTTCGGGAGGAAATCTTGTAGAAACTTCACCATCGATTGCTTGTTGTATTGAGATTGATTTATCTTCTTCTACCTTTTTTTGTTCAAATGAGTATTTTTTTAATTCTTCTTCAATTTGTTTTGCAGTTAATCCGTTTACTAAATTGACTTGCTCATTAACAATCTTCATTACTAGTTTCATATCTTTCTTTGAATCGGAAATATTGGAGATTACTTTGCCAACTACTGATGAGCTAGATGCTTTTTGAAATTCAAATGCATTTGCTAATGCATATTTTCTTGCAACTTCAGTTACTTCTAATTCTTCCATATTCTTCACAAATTAAAGTTCGTTAATGTCAAGTGGTTTAATCAAATTTGCACCACTAAGTTCTGAAAGATTTTTACTACCAGTTCCAAAACAAGTCATTTTTAATTCTCTTTTCCAAGTTTGAATTAATTTAATTATTTCCTGCTCTCCGCCTATGTTTTGTGCTTTAAGAAACGGAGCGGCTGCACCAGCTAATGTTGCACCCAACCTAATTGCCTTTGCAACTTCTAAACCATTTCTTATTCCTCCACTTGCGATTAATGGAATCTTAACTCGTTTAGCTGCATTTGCAACTGCAATTGAAGTAGGAATTCCCCAATCCCAAAACAATTCTGTTTCAGGTCTTCCTTTTCTGTAACTTTCTACTCCGCCAGACCAACTAGTTCCACCAGAACCACTAACATCAATGGCAGCTACTCCTACTGATTCAAGTTTTTCTGCAAGCGAAGCACTTATTCCGCTTCCTACTTCTTTTACTATTATGGGTGTGTCTAATTCTTTGCAAGCTTTTTTAATTGCACTCAATACTCCTAACCAATTCATATCTCCTTCTTTTTGAACTGCTTCGTGAATCGGGTTCAAATGAACACACAATGCATTTGCTTGTAATTCGCAAAGTACTTTGTGCATATTATCGATATTCATCGATTTTAACTGGTAACCCCCAATATTACCGCATAAAAATACTTTTTTTGCCCGGTCCCTGACATTGTACGTTTTTGCCAATTCGGGTTGTTCAAATAGTGGTCTCATACTTCCCAAACCAACCACTACTCCTTCTTTTTCACAAGCAGCTGCCAAATCTCCATTTATTTTCTGTGCTGGCCCATATCCGCCAGTAATCCCTGTAATCATAAATGGTGCTTGAAGTTTAGTTCCTAAAAAGTTCGTACTAATATCAATTTCATCAAAATTTAATTCAGGTAGGGCATTATGTTCAAAATCAATCTTTTCAAAACCAGTTGACTTGTTCTTGTATTCTACGTTTTTTTCAAGTACTATTTGAACGTGTTCAAGTTTTCTTTGTTCAATTATAGTTGGTTTGGTTTCATTTGTCATTTTTAATCCCTTTGAAATAACGTTGGTTTTTTTATAAATTAAAAATTATATCTACTTTTATTTATTATAAATTCAGCTTCACTTTCTAATTTAATCCCATCCATTTCATTTTCTAAATCAATTGGTAATATTTTAAGTTTAAGATATTTTTTCCAGAATTCTTCAAGTTGGTTTTTTGCTTCTTCATTTTTGCATAAAGCTACAATAGAATCCATACCTCCTGCACCAGGAAGTTTACAAACAAACGCACCGTGCTTTTTAGATTCTTCGATTAATTGAGTAGCCAAATCGCTTTCAATTTCAGTTCCACTTAAAATTCCAAGTTGTTTAGTTAAAATTCTTGCATTATTAAAAGATATTAGAAATTCAATCAAATATTCTTTTTTTGTATTATCGTCGGAAGCATTTTCATATTGTTTTAGAAATACTATTGACTTTTCATTTTCTAAATTTATTTTGCTTATTATTTTTTTATATTCTTCATTAGAATTTTTCTTTAATTCCATTACTTTTCTTACCATATCGGAAGTTTTTGCACTTTGTAGGATAAAATTCCCAAATGCTAAACGAAATTCCTCAGGTAATTTAATAGGCTTAATTGAATAATCCCACTGCGAGTTTACTAATTCCTGAATTTGAGAAGAGTTTTTATTTTCAATAATTTTTGGATCATACCTTGAATATATGCAACTTCCATAGGTGCAAGCTGCAACATCGAATCCACTTCCAACTTTCCCTTGAGCTAACGAATGGGCTACTTGGGCGATTTTATGAATTATGTCTTTTTTCTGAACGTATCCTCCTTCGAAGTATTCAAGTATCGAAGCAACAGTGGCGGTAGTTACAGCTGCACTTGAACCAAGACCACTTTTCCCACCTTCAATGCTAAATGCAGAGTCAGAATAAGTTTGAATAACAATTCCTTTTGTATTTACTTTATTATAATTCAAGAAATTTATAGTGCATTTAAGTGCCTGATAAACAAAATTTAATGGAGAATCTAGTTTTTCATTTTCTAAATTTCCTTCCCACTTTTCATTTAGCTGTTTCGATTCAATTTTAAAGTTTTTAGAATTATTTTCTTTTACTTTAACATAAACCCTTTTGTTAATTGCACCAACTAAGCTAGTATTAGGTTGTTCTAAAACAGAATAGCCACCAATCCATAAAATTTTTCCTGGTGCACTTGTTATTACCATTATATTACCTTGAAATTATGCTTTTTGTTTTTTCATCAAAAAACATATCCTTTACCTTTCCCTCAACTGTTAGTAAATGTTCGCTTTCATTTGTTAATTGCTTAGGTCCATTTCCTATTCTGCAAACAATTAATTCTTTTACTCCCGGAATTTCTTTTAGAGTTTCCTTGACAACTTCTAAATTATTTTCAATTGTGTATACGTGAGCGTTTGGACCTGCATCAAAAGTATAACCTGCTATCATTTTTCCTTTGTTTTCGTTTAATTCAATTATTTTATCAATTACTTTTCTAGAATTATCGTTCAAATACATAATTGGAGGATAAGTATCAAGCATTACAGCGTGCATATTGTTACTTTCTTTTATGATGAGTTTTGCAAATGATTCAAAATCTCTTTTTTCAACTGCTCTTATGGTATCCTCAATTGTTTCATTGATTGTTTGAAGTCTTTTTTCAAATAATTTACTTGTAAGTATGGTTTGTTTCATGCCACTTCTTGAAGAAGTTTTCTTTTTTTCAGAATCTACAACTGCAATTACGTTTACTAATTCTTTCCAGTGTGATGCAGGAAAAATCTCGGAAGCATAACTATCACTTCCATCTTCATTTTTGCCTCTGTGCCACTGAACAAATCCTCCAAGAACGCTACGGCAAGCACTTCCACTACCTCTTCTTGCTAAAATTGAAAGTTCTTTATTTGATAGTTTTAAGTTTGCTGCTGTCGCGCTTGAACACGCCAAAGCGGCCATTCCCGAAGCACTAGATGCAAAACCAGCTGCTGTTGGAAAGCAATTAATCGAGGCTACTCTTGCTTTATGATTAAAACCAGCCGATTTTCTTACTAAATCTAACTGTATCATTCTTTCTGAAGCTGATTGGTCGTTTAAATCAATTTTCTGTCCGTTTAGGTAAAGTTCATCTTCTTTAAAATCTTCTGAAAAAACTACGGTAGTTCTAGTCTTCAGTTTGTCATCCATAGTGAATGATAAGTTTGAGTTAGTGGGTAAAATTAATTTTTCATCTCTTTTTCCCCAATATTTGACAACTGCAATATTGGCTGTTGCTTCGAATGTAGCTCTCAAATAATTTTTCAATAAATCACTCTGTTTGCCTTGTTTTGAATTAATTGGGTAGGGTTTTCATTAAATAAAGTTTATATTCTTCAAAAATTCATTATGTTTGATAATTACTATGTCATCAATTCAAAATAAACGAAAAATCAATTTTATGGGTGTATCTCCACATCTCTCAAATTTACCCTTAGCAAAAGAACAATTAACAAAACAAATTATGGAACAAAAAGAGATTTTGAAACAAACAAACCAAAAAGGTAAGGTAATTGTCGGCATACCTCTTTATTCAACTTCAAATAAACAAACCACTTATGATTTCTTAAGAAGCAACGGAATACATCCAACTCTTGCCAATTTAATTGCACCCCAACAAAAACGAAACGAAGATTTCTTTAAGGAATTAGCAAATCACGCAAAAAATTCTGGTGCACAAGTTGAAAATATTTCTAGTTCTTCTCTTCCTTTAATAAAAAATATTGCAGCTTTGAAATTCGCAAGAGATTATGTAAAAACCGCAAGAAAGAAAGGTTATCTTTCTATGATTGTTTCAAACGATGTATCTGAAGAAATAGGTAGGCTTAGAAAAGAAGAAGAATCTAAAATGTTATTGAAAGTAGATGATAAACATCAGTCATTAATGGAAAGTCAAATCAAATCTAAATTACCTCATATTGTGGTATTATCTCCCCATTCTGCAAAATCTATTTCAGATAAATTCAAAGCTCCTATAACTTTTGTTCCTCCTTCAGCCGAAGAAAACATTCCTATCATACAAAAGATGAAAACACGATTGGTTACCCAAAGAAAATCAAGATGATTAAAGGGTAATACTAATCTAACAAGAATTGCGTAATGAAAAATAATTCAACAACCTATTCTCCAATTATAATTGGAATCAAACCACATCCTCTTTATTTTCGTAAAATTTCCTATGCTTTAAATCGTGCAATATCTTTACAGAAAGATGAATTCAGGCATAACGGACTTACAAAAAAATCAAATGGAATAACTATCGGATTAGATAATTCTGGTTTATTTCCAACAGAAAGTTCAATTAAGAATTATCTTTTTAGCAAAGGAATAAACCCAAGAATTAGTAATTTTCTATCAAAACAATTCTCTCCGAAATTGATTTTAACTAATCCATCGGAATTAGAGCAGGAAGGCAATCATCAAGATGTTTTCGGTTTTTTAAAATTGCAAACTATTGGAAGTGGAGCAAGATTAGTAAACCTTGATACATTAAGCGTTCCAAAAATAAAATTAATTCGTATTCACAATTATGCAAAGAAATTGCAAAAGAATCAAAAATTATTGATGAGTAAATATTCTCAAGAAACACTTGAAGACGAATTCAATAAGTTAAACGATAAGCCCATTCTTTCAAATCTATTAGTTTCTGCATCCACATATAAAAAACGATTGAGTTTGATTGAAAGTAGAATTATGAAA
The DNA here is from genome assembly GCA_021782355.1 of Microcaldota archaeon. GTDB lineage: Archaea > Micrarchaeota > Micrarchaeia > Norongarragalinales > UBA97 > JAJXUZ01. The sequence goes on from JAJXUZ010000013.1 coordinate 8,964, forward strand.
ACCAACCCTCAAATCTTAGTATTAGACTCAGATTTTGCTAGCCACTTAGCAAAAAAATTAAAAGTTCCAGTTTTATTAATTCCATCAAAATTACCAACACCTTCTCAATTTAACTTGAATTTAATGAATAAAGTTTCAAAAATGAGAAAAATGCCATTTTTTAAGAATATGAACAAGTGAAGAATATGTTAACAAAATCCAAATCTCTTTTTAACAAATCATCTAAGTTTCCTAACAAACTTCTTATATCTGGCGAACACAGCGCAGTTTATGGTGGATGGACTCTAATAGCTCCGATAATCATAAACGATTCTTTATCCGAAGTTAATCTGCATGTTTCGACTTGTAATAGTGGAAAAGAACAAGTGGTAATTTTAATTTACAAAGAAAAAGCAGTTATGAAAAACGATGGAAGTATAATTTGTAATAATTCAACCAAACCCCTGTTTGATATTATTTCTACAATTTTTAAAAACAACAAATTTTCAATTAAAAAAAGTAAAAAAGAATTTATTTTTACTATAAAACTAAATGGTGCCCCTAAAGGTACTGGAAATTCAGCAACATTAAGTGCAGCATTAACTAGCGTACTTTCAGAATACTTCGGTAACAAATTAACTACTGAAAAACTTTTTCAATTAGCATCAATCGGAGAAAATGGTTATCACGGCGGTAAAGCAAGTGGTACTGACCTTCACGCAGTTTTAGCAAAATCTCCTCAGTTGTTTAGGAAAGTATTTTCTAAAAATAAGGTTTCATATCAATTCGCAAGTCAAGCTTTAGAAAAACCAAAAGATACTTCATTATTGATAGTTGATAGTTATCTTTCTGGCCAAAAAACAACAACTAGTAATCAAATTGCTATTTTTGCAAAGAGCGCCAATATTACCAAGAATCCCGATGAGCTAACCGAAAGTGAAAGAAAATCCATTACTAGCGTATTTGATAAATTGGTAATGGAAATAACTGGAGATTTCTATTTTTTTGGAAATTCAAAAAGATTAGGTAAATTATTTTTAGAAAATCAAGAGTTACTTTCGAAATACCAAGTAAGTAGTCCAGATATAGATAAAGTTATTAAAATTTCAATTGAAAATGGAGCTTATGGGGCAAAATTAATTGGAGCAGGTGGAGTTGGCGGGGCTGTTTTAGTATTATGTCCAGCTGACAGAACAAATCAAATCCAACAATCACTTACTTCTTGGGGTTTTAAAACATATCCAATTGATTTTATGCCGAATACTTAGTTCAGTTGTTTTTTGATTTTAGTTCTTCTAAGATTTTTTTAGCATTATCTAGACTAATTTTATTTTGTTCTATCATCATTCGACTTACCCTATCAATTAAATTTGAATCTGCTCCAGCAGCAGCTGCAAAGTTTCTTGCGTGAAGTTTCATATGGCCTCTTTGAATTCCTTCAGTTGCCAATGCCCTAATAGCAGCAAAGTTTTGTGCAAGTCCTGCTGCAGCCATTATTCTAGAAAGTTCCTGAGCCGTTTTAACATCTAATATTTTTAAGCAAATTTTGTTAGTTGGATTAATTGTCGTTGACCCACCAACAATTCCTACCGCAAGAGGAACCTTAATTTCTCCAACCAAATTTCCATCTTTATCTTTGTAATATTTTGTTAATGGTTGATAGGTACTATTATTCAAGCTAGCGTATGCGTGTGCAGAAGCTTCGATTGCCCTCCAATCATTTCCAGTTGCCAAAGCAATTGAACTAATACCATTCATTATTCCTTTATTGTGTGTTACTGCTCTAAACGGGTCGACCCTTGCAAATTCATAAGCTTCTAAAATCAAGTCTAATACTTTATCTCCTTTAATTGCTCCCTTCGTGCTTTCTTCAAGGGCTTTCTGAGTCCAAATTGCCTTTGCCCAAGCAGTTCGATAAATAGAAAGATTACTTAAAATTTTGATAGCTGCTCTTCCTCCTATCATTTCATTGATTTTCGGAGCAAAAAATTCTAGATAGGTATTAATTGTATTTGCTCCCATCGAATCCACACAATCAACTAAGAGGTGTACAATTAACATCGGTCCATATGAACTTTCAATTACTCTTGTTTGAATTTCTATTAAACCTCCTCCATATTTTACCATTGGAAGTTCTTCAGTTTTAGAAAGTTGAATTAATTCTTCTTTTTTGTCTTCAATTTGTTTTTGAGCTTTCTTAATGTCTTTAATTTCAAGAAATTGTATCTGCCCAATCATAATTGATTTGTCTGCACCCGTTTGAAATCCTCCTGAAAAGTAACATAGTTTAGCTGCATTCGATGCTGCTGCGACTACGCTTGGTTCCTCGACAACATATGGAATTACTTTTTGTTTTCCATCAATTAGAAAATTAACTGCCAAACCTACAGGTAAACAATGAACCGCAAATACATTTTCAATCATTTTGTCCGCCGATTCAATTGAAAGTGGTCCGTTTACTTTTAGTAAATCAATTTCTGACTCTTGTAAATTACTGAAGAGTTTTAATATTTGCAATCTTTCGTTTATCGTTTTTTTGTAAAATCCTTCAAAAACATTATTTTCCATAAAATTAAACCCCTTCGTTTTTTGACGATAACAATTTCGTTAAATAATAACCCTTTTATATTCATTCATTTAACTAAGTTTTGTTAATAATTATTTTTTTAACGAATTAATGATTTATTTTTCAGTTTTAAATTATTCAAATTAACCTAGAGGTATTAACTATCAAATGGAAAATTCTTATAAAAGTAAAACCGGAATCATTGGTTATGGCGCTTCAATTCCCCATATGAGAATTAAAGTAGAAGAAATTGCTCGTGTTTGGGGAAAAGACGGATTACGTGCTTCATCTGGTTTAGGAATCAAAGAAAAGGCAGTTGCTTGTATAGATGAGGATAGTGCTACCTTTGCAGTAGAATCTTCAAGAATCGCAATCGAATCAAGTGGAATTGACCCCTCTAAAATTGGTGCAATTTATGTTGGTAGTGAAAGCAAACCTTATGCAGTAAAACCAACTGCTTCAATTGTTGTCGACGCAGTAAGTGCCACTCCTCATATGACTGCTGCAGATTTTGAATTTGCCTGTAAAGCCGGAACAGCTGCTATCCAAACCTGTATGGGTATGGTAGCTTCAAAAATGATTGAATACGGTTTAGCTGTTGGAAGTGATACAGCTCAAGGAAAACCCTCGGACGCATTAGAGTATAGTGCGGGTGGTGGAGCAGCTGCATATATTATTGGACCTGCCGAGCAATCCATTGCGATTATCAATGATACTTATTCGTTTACTACTGATACTCCTGATTTTTGGAGAAGACAACACGCAGAATTTCCTGAACACGCAGGAAGATTCACTGCCGAACCTGCTTATTTCAGGCACGTTATCAGTGCTGCTAAAGGATTATTAGAAAAAACTGGTACTACGGTTGAAGATTATGATTATGCTGTATTTCATCAACCAAACGGAAAGTTTCCTTTAAGGGCTGCAAAAATCTTAGGATTTCCAGAATCTAAAATTAGTCAAGGACTTTTAACGCCAATGATTGGCAATACTTATTCTGCAGCAAGTATGATTGGTTTAGCAAGTGTTTTAGATGTTGCAAAACCTGGAAGCAGGATTTTATGTGTATCTTATGGTAGTGGTGCAGGTTCTGATGCATTTTCAATTACTGTAACCGATAAGATTTTAGAAAAAAACAGAAGACCACTAGAATCAGTAATGACATTAGCCAAAAAAGATGTAGAATACATCGACTATGCAATCTATGCAAAACATAGAAGAAAAATTAAATCTCTGTAAATGAGGATAAGTTCTGATGAATCTTAACAAAAATTTAAGTGAATTGTTTTACCTTACAATTATTCCCGGACTATCAATGGGCTTATTAGTTTCGGGATTAATTTTATGGCTATACTCTCAAGTTCCATTACTTTCAAAACAATTTGAAATTTATGGAGTAATAATTTTGATTTTAGCGAGTATGTTGGTTTATTACAAATATAATGCAGCAAAAGAAAATACATTTACATTTAAAGCCATCAAACTTTGTACTTTCATTTCTTCATTTTCGGTAGCTTCAAACTTTATGTTGGTAGAATTCGAGAAGTTTCAATTTTCAATTCCAATTATTTACTTGTTAGTTCCTTTATTGGTTTTGATCGGCTCGACTATTGTTTATATTTTTAAAGACGACAAAAACAGTCCATCATTTACCAATTCTAATAATGAAATTAAAGTTTTTAAAAATTTGAAATCAAGTAAAAAAGTTTCAAAAGTTTCAAAAAATATCAAAAAACGTAAGAGTTGATTTAACGATGAGAGGAGTATCCGTAATCGGTACCGGTTTAACAAAATTTGGTGAACACTGGTCTGTTGGTTTTAGAGAATTAATTACCGAAGCAGCAGTAAAATCAATTGAAGATGCCAATATTGAAGGAAAAGAAATTCAAGCAATTTTTGGCGGAACAATGGCTTCAGGAAGTTTCATTGGTCAAGAACATATTGGTGCTTTAATTGCAGACCAATTAGGTATGAATCCTATACCAAGTATTAGGATGGAAGCTGCGTGTGCTTCAGGAAGCGTAGCTTTGCGTTCTGCATATTTTGCAGTTGCTTCTGGTATGTATGATGTAGTGGCTGTTGGTGGAGTTGAAAAAATGACTGATATTTCAACTGAAGAAGCTGCAACCGCATTAGGTGGAGCGGGAGACCAAGAATGGGAGTTATTTTTAGGAGCAACATTCCCGGCACTTTATGCATTACTTGCAAGAAGACATATGTTAGAATATGGAACAACCGAAGAGCAAATGGCTTCGGTTTCTGTAAAGAATCACGCAAACGGAGTGTTGAATCCTTATGCACAATTTCAAAAAGAAATCACTATTGACGAAGTAATGAATTCCGGTTACATCGCTTCACCATTAAAATTACTTGATTGTTCTCCAATTACAGATGGAGCCGCATCATTAATTTTATGTGCAAGTGAAAAAGCAAGAAAATACACAGACTTACCAATTGAAATTGTAGGTACTGGTCAAGCTTCAGATACTCTGGCTTTATCAAACCGTGCAAATATGACTGAATTAAATGCTACAAAAGAAGCCGCAAAACAAGCTTATTCTCAAGCAAAAGTAGATTCTTCTAAAATTTCATTAGCAGAAGTACACGACTGTTTTAGTATTGCTGAAATTCTAGCAATTGAAGATTTAGGATTCTTTTCGAAAGGTCAAGGCGGAAAAGCATCTATGGATGGAAGAACTGCATTGAATAGTGACATTTCAATAAACACTTCTGGTGGATTAAAAGCGTGTGGACATCCAGTAGGAGCAACCGGAATTAAACAAGTTTGCGAAGTCGTTTGGCAATTGAGAAATGAAGCAGGAAAAAGACAGGTTGAAGGCGCCGAATATGGACTTACACATAATGTAGGTGGTTCGGGAGCAACAGCAGTTGTAAACATCCTTAAGCGTGCAGATTAATTTACGAGGTAGAATTTAATGAAACGTTCATTACCATTGTTGTGGAGAAGAATTAATGAAAGATATAATCTTGTAGGAAGTATTTGTCAGACTTGTAATACTCCTTATTTTCCATCGAGGAAAATTTGTCCTAAGTGCAGAAGAAAAGGAAAACTAATTTCTCAAAAAATGCCAAATGAAGGTAAAATTTTCACTTTTACTCAAGTGCACGCAGCTCCAGCTGGCTTTGAGCACGAAACTCCTTACTTTATGGCAATCATTCAACTAAAAAACGATGTGAAAGTACTTGCACAGTTAGTTGATTCTCCAGTTGAAAAGGTTAAAATTGGAGCAAATGCTAAAATGGTATTCAGAAAGATTTACGAGGACAATCACGAAGGTGCCATAGCCTACGGATATAAATTCAAAATCGTATAACAAACCAAAACTTCAATTCTTTAGATTTAATTTCAATCCGTCAGTATTCATATAATTTTCAAGGGGTTAGCAATATAATGCAAACAAACTCGTCGTCTTCTGATTTAACATTTCTGAAAATAAAATCAGATCAAATTTCGCAAGCTCTAAAGAACTATTTGCCCGACCCAAAAGAAGCTAATAGAAAAGAAATAACTCATTTGTTTGAAATGGAGTGGGATTATAATTTGCGTGGCGGTAAACGATTACGCCCTTCATTATGTTTATTGACTAATCAAATGCTTGGCGGTTCTGACGAAAAAGCTTTACCAACTGCTTGTGCAATTGAACTTCTTCACAATTTCTTTTTAGTTCACGATGATATTGAAGATGAAAGTGAGTTAAGAAGAGGTAAACCTGCTCTTCATTTACTTGAAGGTATAGGTCACGCCATAAATGTTGGAGACGGATTGTTTGTTTATGTATGGCAAGCTTTAGTTGAAAACAAAAAGATTTTGGGCAGCTCTACTTCATTTAAAATTATGAATGAATTTCTAAAACAATGTAATTTAACAGTAGAAGGTCAAGCAATGGAAATTGAATGGGTTAAGAATCACGTTTTTGACCTTCAAGAATCAGATTATTTTGATTTAGTTTCAAGAAAGACTGCCAATTACACCATTACCACCCCAATGAGATTGGGAGCAATAATTGCTGGTGCAAATTCCAAATTATTGAATTCAATTGATGTTCCTGGTGAAAAGTTAGGTGCAGCTTTTCAAATTCAAGACGACGTTCTAAATATCATAGCAGCCGAAAAAGATTATGGGAAAGAAATTGCGGGAGATATTTATGAAGGGAAAAGAACACTAATAATAATTCACGCTTTAAGAACTGCAAATGAAGCCCAAAGAAAAAAGATAATTGAGATTTTAAATAAACCAAGAAACCAAAAAACCAAAGAAGATGTAAAAGAAGTTTTAGAAATAATTTCTTCTACTCAAAGTGCTCAATATTCTCAAAAGATTGCAAAGAAATTAGCAGAAGATTCCAAAAAGATGTTAGAAAAAAGACTTTCTAGTGTTCCTAACTCACAAGCAAAATCCGATTTATTTTCATTTATTGATTTTGTTGTCGAAAGAGAATACTAACTCCTATGGTAGTTTACAATAGAAGTCATCTGAAATTTCTGAACTTGTAAGTTCTCTATTGTAAATAACAATTGGACCTAGAATACCATTAAAGAAATTCTCTGCAAACATTGACGAGCCATAAGTCGCATTAGTTGAAACTTGAGCATTAGAAATTTCTCCAGAACATTGCACTAAGCTTTGTTTTGTTCCGTTCAGAAATAAATTCAAATTATTTTGAATCGGATTGTTAAAATTAGAGTCATTTGAATTATAGAATATCGCATCTACTAATACTGGATTATTGATTAAAATACTGGAATTAATTCCATATATGTCTGATTTACCTGTAGTAAAACCAAAACAACCCTTATTCAAATACAATCCGTAATTATTGTCGAAAGTAAATGGATATTCGCTTTCAAAACCTTTCCAATCCATATAAAATTCAACAGTAGTGAAAGTACCAACAGAAGAATTTATCTTAATGTTTGAAAGTGCAATGTTTTGTCCATTTCCAGTTAAATACAAACAACCTCCAAATAAACAATTCGAATTATTTAGGTATTCTATCTTCCCGTTAACCTGAGAATTAGTTTGATTTTTTGAAGAGTCAATAATGCTGATTTTCGGGTCAGTTAAAAACTGGAAAAAAGTAACTACATTTTGTGGTGAGGTCTGATATGTTTTAGAAAAACATTCAAGATTATGTATGCTATTTGAGTTTTGATTTAAGGTAATGTTTGTATTATAAAAAAAATCTCTTCTTAATGAAATTATTATAAGTGCAACAACTAACATCAAGAACATAAACCCTAGTAGGTATGCTATTGAGGTTTGACCTTTAGAATTAATTATCATCATTTTAACTTATTCAAAACAAAATAAAAAAGGAGAGGGTGGGCTTAAAACTACCAATGCCCACCTATTGGATTTTTAGTTTTATTCAAAAACTTCTTGAGAGGTTGGAAAACCATCGTCTGAAGTTAAACTTCCTCTTTCTTTTAATAATTGTCTGCACAATGCCCAATATAAAAGTGCTAAGGATTTTCGTCCTTTATTGTTTGCAGGAATTGAAAGTTCAATGTATTTGAATGAATTGTTGGTGTCAGTAAAAGCAATGATTGGAATGTTGTGTTCAAAAGCTTCTTTTACTGCTTGTCTGTCTACTCCTGGGTCAGTAACTAAGATTATGGTTGGTTCAACATAATCATCACGTTCTGGGTTGGTAAATCTTCCTGGAGTAAATCTTCCGCTTAATGGTTTGCATCCACTTAACTCACAGAATTTTGCAATTGGTTTTTGTGCGTTGTCTTTGTTTCCAACAACATATACTTGTTCAGCTGGATATTTTGACAATAAATGTGCTGCTGCTCTTAATCTTTCATCGGTTTTCTTAAGGTCTAATACATTTAATCCGTCTTCTCTGCTTTTGTAAATGAATTCTTTCATAGCACCTTGTTTCATTTTAGTGCCGATATGAACTCCTGATTCAAGATATTTTTCTTGTGGAACTAAAAATTCTGTCATTATGTTTCACACTCAATTGATTCCATGTCCTAAAAAGGTT
>JAJXUZ010000014.1 GCA_021782355.1 Microcaldota archaeon
TAGTATCCGGAGCAATTACCAATTCTGCCTCATCGAAAGCCAATAATTCAGTTCAGCCAAACTCAACTGCACAAGCAAATGTCAATAATGCAAATAATGTTGCAAGACAAGTTGCTCCAGGTTTCAGGCCGGTGCAATCAAACGGAGCATCTTCTCCAGCTGATTGGATTAAATTTACTGCTTTAGGTGCATTTAGAGAAATTGGAAGAAGTTGCTTTTTACTTCAAACCCCAAAATCAAACGTATTAGTAGACTGTGGAATGAATGCTGATACTTCCGACCCTTCAAGAAATTATCCTTACTTGAATGCAATGGGAATCTCTCTTGACGAAATCGATGCAATGATTCTATCGCACGCACATATGGACCATATGGGTTTCATTCCTTACTTATATGCTTACGGTTATGAAGGTCCATTATACTGTACTCCACCAACAAGAGATTTGATGGTGCTTTTGCAACAAGATGGAATTAATGTAATTAATAGTGAAAATGGAAAAGCTCCATATGGAGAAAGAGACATTAAAAAAGAACTCGCACACGTTATCACCCGCGAGTATGGTGAAGTTACTGATGTTACCGATGATATTCGTTTCACCTTCCATAATGCCGGACATATGTTAGGTTCAGCAATGGTGCATTTACATATTGGAGAAGGAGGACACAACTTAGTCTATTCCGCAGATATTAGATACGGAAGAACCCGAGTGTGCGACCCCGCAACCACTAATTTCCCTCGATGTGAAACTTTAATTTTAGAGGCCACTTATGGTGGTAGAAATGACATCAAACCAAGACAGGAAGAGTATGAATCCCGTTTAATTGATTTAGTTAGAAAAACCATTGCAAACCGCGGTAAGGTGCTTATTCCAGTTATTTCAAGCGGAAGAGCACAGGAAATTCAATTGGTATTAGAAGAGCACTTAAAAGAACCAAACTTTCCCGTATATTTGGACGGAATGTCTCGTGAATCAAGCGCCATTCATACCGTTTATCCAGAATACCTAAGACACAACGTTCAAAGAAGAATTTTACAAAATGATTCTCCATTTGACAAACCAATGTTTAAGACTGTAATTAACAAAGACCAAAGAAAAACTATTTCAGAATCAGACGAACCCTGTGTAATTCTTGCACCATCCGGTATGCTTACCGGTGGTCCATCAGTTGAGTTCTTGAAGATGCTTTGTAGTGACCCAAGAAATGCCTTAATTTTCGTAGGTTATCAATCTGCAATGTCATTTGGAAGAAAATTACAACAAGGAGAAAGAGAAATCCCGGTATTAAACTCTGCAAACAAACAAGACACTCTTAAAATCAATATGGGCATCCATTCAGTTGATGGATTTTCAGGACATTCCGACCGAGCGCAACTTATGGCCTTTGCAAGAAACATTCGCCCAAGACCTTCAAGAATCCTTACTAATCACGGCGATGATGGCAAATGCGAAGATTTAGCCAGGGGTTTGGCAAAGATGCTCGGAGTTGAAACCAGAGTTCCTATGAATTTGGATTCAATTAGATTAAAATGAAAATAAATTCCAATTCTAAAACCAAATCTAAGAATTTAATTGTAATAACTGGAGTTCCGGGTGTAGGTAAATCTACCCTATCAAAAAAACTATCCAAGTCAAAAAATTATACTTGCATTGACTGCAATGAAATTGCAATTAATGAAAAATGTGTTAAAGGAAAGACAAAAAAAGGAGAATTAATAGTAAATTTACAAAAGCTAAGAACTGAACTATTAAAGAAAATTAAATCAGTTTCTTTGAGTAACGGGGTAATAGTTGAGGGTCATTTAGCCTGCGAAATTAAACTTCCAGCCAGCGTAGTTTTAGTTTTAAGGTGTCATCCTTCAATTCTAAGAAAACGCCTTGCAAAAAGAGAATACAATACTCAAAAAATCAATAACAATTTGCTTGCAGAATTACTTGACTATTGTTTGGTTCAAAGTGAAATAAATTACAAATCCATTCCAATCGTATCAATTGATAATACAAAACCAAAATCAATTGAAAAAATTATAAAACAAATTGAATATAAAAAAAGCGAAAAAGTAGATTATTCGAACCTTTTGTTAAGTAAAAAGTTTAAGTTAATTGAATAATCTGCAAAAAAACTTCCAATCAAAAAGGTTTATAAAGTGCAGGTGATTATAAAAATGAGTTTTCTAAATCAAAGTAAAGGTGAAATTTTAATGCGACAATGGTATCCCAAGTTAAGTTTTGACGACGATGACGACGATGAGTGGGACGACGAAGAAGATTTTGACGACGACGAAGACAGAGACGACGACGAATAAGACGATTATGAAGAATGGGAGAATACTATTTTCTCCCTAACCTTCTAATTCTGATTTTATGAAATTTTTAAAACCCAATTTTCGTTCTTCCCTTCAAATGCCAGCTGGAAAGTTGACCGACACTTTAAATGGTGTTGAACTTTGCAAAAGGCATTTGAAATCAAATTTTCTGCTTATTAGTGTAGGTGACCAAACCACATTTAACTTATTAGAGAATCAAGTTACTCCTCAAATATCAATTGTTGACGGATTAACAAAAAGAGTAGAATTTGAGCCTGATAAATTCAAAAAAATTCAAGAGAATTATTCAAAAATTAATCTATGTTCTAATCCCCAAAGTATGTTAAATCAACTTGCGATTGATTCAATTAAAAACTCTATTGAAAACTATTTGAAAGATAAATCAAAAACTCTAATTGTCATTAATGGCGAAGAAGATTTGTTGTTTATTCCATCTGTAATGTTTGCTCCAATTGGTTCATTGATAGTTTATGGTCAACCAAATGAAGGAATGGTGCTTTGCTTAGTGGACGAAACATTAAAAGAAAAAATGACTAACTTGTTTATCGATGCATTTGAAGAAAAAACAGACTAATTCATTAAACTTATTAAATAAAAAAATTATTTTTTCTCTTGCATTTCAGATAATAATTGAAGAGTGGTCACGTCAGTTGCTAGAATAACATCTTCTTTAATATTTAATATTCCAAGAAGTTTTTCAAGAATCTTCGAATCGTTTTCTCTTGCTTTTTCAAAATTAGTTGCTGGAAGATTTATTTCAACAAACGAACCAAATTTATCAATATCATAAATATTTACAATTGAATTATAATAGCCAAATTTCCAAATTTTATAACTTCTTTCGAATACTGCACTATATCCCATAGCTGCAAGATTAGTATCTATTGTGCTTGCACTAGATACATCGAAACCCAACTTTATGTCATCTTCTTGAATCATATAGCCATCTGCAACCACAGTTTCTTCTTCATTTCTACTATCTGTTCTTAAGAAAATATACGAGAAGATTTCTTGACCATATTCTTTTACGTGTACAATATCGGAATATTGTCCTCCCCCTAAGAATTTTGCCTTTATTTTCTTTTCCATTATTGACACAATGTCCATCGGATTTTCAATAGGAGCACAGATTCTTTGCTCAGGAATTTTCCATTTTAGTTTGTGAATGGTAGGGTCTTTTTTAATCAGACCAATTTTCTGTCCAATAATTTTAGTAATATTCATTTGAACTCTGTTACCTATTCAAAAATATTTAGTAGGATTAATTAAAAAACAATTGCAGAGAAATTCCGATGGGTATTTATGCAATTATACATTAATACTAAATTTAATGGTAAATATGCGTCCTTGGATTTTAACACTAAGTTCTAAGTTTCTTGAAAACCACGATTACCAAGAACCAGAGTATTTGAATTCTGACAAATTTATTTTAGACTGGAACAAAGCTTATCTGACTGGTAAAACCAACTGGTCAGTAAGAGTGTTATCCGCCCACCATCCACTTAAAGAACTACCCAAAGACTTTGTTAATTTTCATTCAGATTCTATTTTAAGTTATTCAAGTGGCTTGGAATGTTCTTACGCCCTAGCAAAAGGCACTCCAATTCATTTAGTTCATCCCCCTGCAACCGAATTTGCAAAATTAGGTGAATATTTTTCACAAACTTATCAAGCAACCGGAATCGAATCTTATAAATGGGAAACTAATTCGGCATTAAGTGAAAGTTCATTTAATTCTTATGCAATTTACAAAGCAGCATTATCCTTAGTATTAAATGGGTCTTGTGCAGGTATTTTTGTTACTTGCCCAACAGAATACGATGCTGGTTGCAGAATAAGTGTGGAAACCGGAATTCCTTTATTTGCAACCTTTTCTGCAAGTTCATTGGCAAATCAAATTCAATCTTCTTTTTCAAATAATCCTGAATATTCTTGGATACTAAAAGGTTGGACTTCGAGAATTCAGTCATTGTTAAAAATTTCAAAAGGAATAGTGTTTACTGACGCATACTCTATGGGCAAAGCTTACGAATTTGCCAATCAATTATGGAATGAATCCATCTTTGCAGATTATCAATCCTTATTATCCGGAATGCAACTCTATGCAGACCATAAGATTGCAATTTCAAATGCAAGATATGAAGAGTTTTCAATTGAAGATAGGAAAAAATCAATTGCTATTGCAAAAGAAATTGAGCAAACCCTAAAGGACGCATCAATTAGTTATTCCAGTCATCATTTAAACTCCAACCATTTTGCCCTAGTTTATTCTCCGTTGGACTTAACTGAAATTGAAAAGAAAGCTTCAGTTGGTTTTGATAATCATCAAATGGCAATCACTCGGCAAAAGATTCTAAATACTCCAAGTTTAAATGGAAAAGTATTTGCAAGAGCTTCAAAAATAATTTACGTTCAAGCTATTGATTTTGTTGGTTTAGAGCGCTTTTTAGCGGCCTTTTCAAAGGTTAAAGGAGCCCATTTACTTTTAATCGATGAACATTTGACGGAAAATAAATTAGATACCAAATCTCTAATAAAAAAAATGCAACTTGAAAATAAAGCAATACTTCTTTCTTCCAAAGCAACTTCCATTGAAAGAACCCAAATGCAGTCAGTATGCGATATAATTATGCTGCCGGGCTCAACAAAAATCCATTCTGAGCAATTTCTTATTCCGTTTTCCGCATTTAGTTTGGCAAGTAAAAATTCATCAACATTTCTACCTGCAATCTTAAGTTCTGGGCAAATCCCTCATTTTGCAAGTGAAACTTTAGTAAGTATTGACGGGGGAACAAGTTCAGTTGAGAATTATTCAAGATATTTGCAAGAGGCACTTGAAAATCCAAAAACTAGTAGAAAATTAATATCAAATACTCATTATGTATTAAATGAAATTCTTTCTGCTAAATTTTCTTCAAGCATAGTTGAAAATGTCACCAACTTCTTTTCAAAATCAGTAATGGATTAGTTGGCTGACAAATTCAAATTTTAATTTATTAATTCTTTACTTAAATTAAATGGCCAAGTTTTTCTTTTTTAGTTTTCAAATATTTTGAATTTTCTTTTACAGGTTCAATTGAAATTGGGACTCTTTGTACAACATCCAGGCCGTGTCCATTTAATCCTACAATTTTTCTTGGATTATTTGTTAAAAGCTTCATTTTAGTAATCTTTAAGTCGCTTAGTATGGAAGCACCTACTCCGTAATCTCTTAAATCTGCAGGAAAGCCTAGTTTTATGTTTGCTTCTACTGTATCCAATCCTTCCTTTTCTTGAAGTTCATAAGCCCTCATTTTGTTTACTAATCCAATTCCTCTTCCTTCTTGTTGAATGTAGAGCAATACTCCGCTTTTTGATTCAGAAATTAATTTTAATGCCTGTTCAAGTTGTTTTCCACAATCACATCTTAAAGAATGAAATATATCGCCAGTTACACAAGAAGAGTGCACTCTAACTAATGGTGGATTGTTTGAATCTGCTAATAATTCAAGGGGGCCCTTTACTAAGGCCACATTAGCAGTTCCATCAAGTTCGCTTTGATAAGTAACCGCAGTAAATATTCCAAATTCAGTTGGAAGCGTAGTTGTCGAAACTCTTTTCACCATTTTTTCCTTACTTTTTCTAAACGCAATCATATCTGCAATTGAAATAATTTTTATGTTGTGCTTCTTTGAGAATTCAATTAATTGTGGCAATCTTGCCATTGTTCCATCTTCATTTAATATTTCGCAACCTAGCCCAACTGGTTTAAGTCCGCTTAGAATGCACAAATCTACAATTGCCTCAGTATGACCTGCACGTTTTAACACACCTCCTGTCTGTGCACAAATAGGTATTACGTGTCCTGGATGAGCCAAATCTGAGGGTTTAGTGTTTTCATTTACAAAAGCCCAAACAGTTGCTGTTCTATCTTGAGCAGAAACTCCAGAAAGAGTGCCATTTAATGCATCCACAGTTTCTCCCATAGCTGTTGAGTGTCTTGCGGTATTTACCGACGTCATCATTCTAATTCCTAGTTCTTCAAATCGCTTTGCAGTTGTTGGAATAAACGGAACACCGCCACCATTTCTAATCATAAAATTCATAATTTGGGGTGTGCAGAATTCGCCTGCAACTACCAAATCTCCCTCATTTTCTCTATCTTCATCATCAATAACAATTAGCATTTTACCTTCGGAAAAGTCTTTGAGCGCTTCTTCAATAGAACTTAAATTATTGGAATTTGTTGCCAATTTAATCACCATTTATACTATTATTCAAATTAGTAATAATCAATATATTTTCGTAATTCGCTCGTTTTTTTAGCTTAACCCTTAACTATCAGTTTTTAACTATAATTCCATCTGCATTTGTTTTGAGTATGCTTTAACCTTATTTAAGAATTCTGCCGGATTTTCATTCTTGTAAAATGCGCTTCCAATTACCAAGCAGTTTGCTCCTTTCAAAACCGCATTTAATCCGGTTGTTTCATTAATTCCGCCATCAACATAAATTTCAAATTTTCTTCCTAATCGCGCAGAAAGTTGGTCGTAAGTGGCTATTTTTTCAAGTGAATTTTCAATAAATTGTTGTCCAGAATATCCCGGTTCAACGCTCATAATTAGCAAATAATCAATTATGTCAAACACCGCATTATCAATTTCTTTTAATTTAGTTTGCGGATTAATTGCCATTCCTGCCTTTACATTTGCTTTTTTTATCATTGATATGTTAGGAACTATCGAATCCGGAGTGGAAGATTCAAAATGAATGGCAATTGAATTCGGCTTTATTTCTAAATAATCATTTAAAATTTCTTGGGGGTTTACTGCCATTAAGTGAACATCAATTGGTAGATTTATTTTTTCTTTGAGTTCTTTTAATGTAAATTGGTCAGCAACCGTAGGTTCTACAAACTTTCCATCCATCACATCTAAATGAATGGTATCCGCACCACAACTGAAAGCAAATTCGGCTGCTTCTAATGGCGTTTTATCAAGGAATCCTAAGGTTGAAATTGATATTTTAGTCATATTATTTTACCGTAACGGATTTTGCTAAATTTCTAATTAAATCAACATCAAGTTTTTTTTCTACACCAATATGGTAAGAAAGCAACTGAATTATTATTAGGTTTAAAATAGTATTAAAACCAAAAGCCTGATTAAATTTTATCTTAAAATCAAATTCTGAATCATCCTTTGCGTTTATTGCAATAATATACGCTCCCCGAGTTTTCGCTTCAATTGCATTTGATTGAACAAATTTGTCAGTATCATCATTGTTGAATAATGCAATAATCGGAGTATTTTTTTCAATAAGGGCCAACGGTCCGTGTTTAAGTTCTCCGCTTGCGAAACCAAATGCATCTACTACTGCAACCTCTTGCAGTTTTAATGCACATTCAAGTGCAATTGGCATCTGTTCTGCTGTTCCAATAATAAATATATTTTTTTTATCAACTATTTTTTTTGCTAGCATAGAAATAGTTTGAGAAAAGTCCGGTTGAAAAATAAAACTATTGTTTTTGATTGCATTTTGAATTTGCTCATTAAATTCCTCATTATCAATTAAGTAATTGGCAATTTGATAAATTATTGCTATCTGAGCAGTTACTGCCTTCGTTGAGCATACTGCTTTTTCCGGTCCAATTCTTAGTAAAATTGTTTTTTCTGTTTTTCTAGTAATACTTGATTCTTCGGTATTTACTATTGAATAAGTTTTACAACCAATTTTTTTTGCAGAGTCTATTGCCTCCATTGTATCCGCAGTTTCTCCACTTTGAGAAATTGCAATAATCAAATCCTTTTCATTTAATACGGGAAGTTTTGATTCAAACTCACTTGCAATGCAATAACTTGCATTTATTTTAGCAATTTTAGTAAAAAGAACACTTGCTAAAAAAGAAACATTCGCTGCACTTCCGCAACCAATGAAGATTACTTGACGACTCTTTATAATTTGCTCCGCAAATTCTCTGGATTGTTTAACATTACTTTCAATAGTTTTGATTATTGTATATTCCTGTTCATTGATTTCTTGAAGTAATTGATGCTTAAATTTTAAGTTATTTTCTTCATTTTTTTGAATATTTCTAAAAGACCATATTATGTCTACTTTGTTTTTTTGTAAGTCTGTTACTTCTATCGTCAAATCATTAATTTCTATAAGCTGTCCATCTTGAAGATGAGCTATTTTATTTGAATAATTTTCTACTGCACTTAAATCACTTATAAGAAAATTACCTGCTTCATTTGATGCAACAATTAATGGTGAACCAAATTTAGCCCCCAGAATTATTTTTTCGTCCTTTTTTATTGCTAAAATAGCATATCTTCCGTTTAATTCCTGAATCGCTAGGCGAAATGATTCTTTAAACGACTTGCCTTTTTTCAAGTGTTCTTCAATTAAATGAGCAATAATTTCAGAATCTGTTTCAGAACTGAATTTATGTCCTAAATTAACTAAGTTTTCTTTAAGTTTTTGGAAATTTTCAATTATTCCGTTATGTACAATAGCAATATTTTTTATGCAGTCCAAATGCGGATGTGAATTTGTTTTATCTACCTTGCCGTGTGTTGCCCACCGCGTATGTCCTATTCCTAAAACTCCGTCAATATAGTTGAAATCCAACTTTTCGCAAACTTCTCTAACCTTTCCCACTCCTTTTTTTAAAACAATATCATTGTTGTTATTTGTTTTTTTTAAAACCGCAATTCCGCAAGAATCATATCCTCTATACTCTAAATTTTTCAAACCATCCGATAGTATTTTTCCGGTTGTTAACTTATCTTCACTATTCTTTTTTGTATAACCAATAATTCCGCACAAATTAATTCGCCTCAATAAAATAAATTTGAAGTGTTTGGTTAGTAGTTTGTTTATTGCTACTTAAAAAGTCCTAAAAAGAAAATATGTTGACGTTTAAAGAAAATTAGTAGATATCAAATGAATTTCATACCAGTTTAATAATTATTTTGTTTATATTATAATTTTGTTTATATGGGGGTAGTTTCTTTGAATTCTGAAAAATCATATGTAGTTAAAGACTCTAAGTCCGCAGATTGTAAAATCGTAGATTTTAATTCACTTTCTTTACTTTCTGAAGACCGATTAAAAATTTTAAAATGTATAAGTGTTGAGCCGAAATATCCCGCACAAGTTGCAAGGGAACTAAACTTACAAGTTCAAACTGTCTATTATCATATGAGAATTTTAGAGTCTTCAAAATTAATTGATTTTGTTGAATCCGAAGAAAAAGGAGGGGCAACTGCTAAAAAGTTCATTTCAAGTGCAAGTTCATTTGCAGTCATAGCAAACGAAAGTTCTTGGGTTCCATTTGTAAATGCAAAGTTTCCCAAACCCCCGGTATATTTAGAACCATTTTTGCAATCCGGAGTATTTAATGCAAAATTTGTTCTAGGTTCAACAGAACCCCACGGTAAATATCGCGGAAGGGCAAACGATTTGTCTGCAACTGAACTTTCAATGTATTTAGGAAACTTCTCAACGTTTAATTACCCTCTTTATTTGCTTGATACAGAATTGAAAGAAAAACACAAAAAAGATAACATTGTTTTAATCGGAGGACCAAAAGTTAACACTCTTGTTTTAGAAACCAATTCCCATTTTCCAATTCAATTTGATGAGAAGTCATTTTCAATTAAATCAAAACTTTCAGGTAAAACCTATGAAGAGAATGTAGGAGTATTGCAGATAATTGACAATCCTTTTAACAAATCTAAGAAGATTCTACTTGTTGCAGGAACCAATCAGAATTCAACAAGAATGGCTGTTCTTGCATTAACTAAACATTCAAAAAGAATAAGTGAAGGAAATCATTATTCACCAACTGTATTTGCAAATGTAATTGAGGGTTTTGATGAAGATGGTGATGGTATTGTGGATCAAGTAGAATTTTTGGAATAATTAAAGAGTTATTTCTGCACTTTCTGTTTTAGTTGCAATTATGTCAATTGAAGGATTTTCCACAATGTATTTGCTTATTAATGGTGAAATAACTAATACTCCAAATACGTTAGATGCAATATGTAAAAGTGTAAATGGAATTTGACCGGTAATTAAAATTGGTAGTGGATAGGAAAAGATTTTTCCAAAAGCAAACATTGTAGTTATATCATAAAACAATGTTGCCACAATTGCAAAGCTTGCAAGTTTGATTGCTCCTGGATTCTTGAATTTTTTAATAAATAACGAGTAACCCACCGCGACTAACAAATAAGCAGTTGCAGTAAAGATTGTCCAAGGACCAACTTGTCCATTAGCCGCATCATAAACAATGATGGCAAGAAAACCAAACATTCCAAGCATTAACGTGCTTACTTTCTTTCCAAATGGTACTAAGCTTGTTAATATCGGTTCAACATTTGGAGGATGAGGAATAAATCTAAGTGCAATTGCTACAAGTAATACAAAAGCGAATTTTATGGAAGAATTAAAATTTTCTATAATATTTTCGGTTTTCATTTCCTTGATAATTATTATTAAGTTGTAAATTTTTTTCAGATTACTCTTAATTAATAATCTTATAATATAATGTTAACCTATGTTTTATATATGCAAAACATAAATGTCGAAGTCTTTAAAGAATTACTTAATATTCCACACAAAACCAAGGGCGCAAAACCTTCATTTACTTCTATTGATTTGATTTCTTGCTTTTGGTTAATTTCAGAAGGAAAAACTAGCAGAGCAAATCTTTCGGTGGCCTTGGGTTTAGGAGAAGGTACGGTGCGAACGATTATTTCTATTTTAAGCAATTTGGGTTATATTCAAGCAGATAATAGCGGATGCACCCTATCCTTAAATGGAATAAGCAAAAAAAAAGAATTATCTTTAATTATCAATAAAGTTGTTTGTTTAAAAAAACAAAATCCGCTTACCTTCAACCTTCCTTCTTGTGCTATTGTTCTTTCAAATTGTAAGGGGCTTGTAGGTAATGGCGTAGTTCAACGAGACCGCGCAATTAAGTATGGTGCAGACGGAGCAACAACATTAATTGTAGAAGATGGTAAACTAATGTTTCCGGAAGAATTTGAAGATAGTCAATATTCAAAAGAACTTAATGAATTTACAATCGAGATAAAGGAATTAAAAGACGGAGATACCGTTATTCTAAGTTATAGTAATGAATTACATCTAGCTCAACGGGGATGCTGGGCTGCTGCTCTTTCGC
Source organism: Microcaldota archaeon (assembly GCA_021782355.1). Taxonomy (GTDB): domain Archaea; phylum Micrarchaeota; class Micrarchaeia; order Norongarragalinales; family UBA97; genus JAJXUZ01. The sequence continues at coordinate 11,502 of JAJXUZ010000014.1, forward strand.
TTTTAAATTTAAACTTTTAAATTAGTTGTCAGAATTGCAATTAGTGCTACAATTATGGCAAAACTGAACAAATCCGCATTGTCTTTAGGGGGAAAATGTGGTTTCCACATAGTAAATTTAATCAATAAGATTTATTCGACCTCGTTTATTTAAAAATTAGCTTTGTGGGATTAATTTTATATTCTTGGCGAATAAATTTACTAAGTGCCAACTGAGCAATTAAGTAGAATTACCGTAACTATCCAGCAACCCCTACTTTCAAGTGTTGATTCATTAGTTAAGTCCGGACAAGCTAAAAATCGTTCTCACTCTATTAGCATACTTTTACGTAAAGCACTTGCAAATCAAATGTTAAAAAAATCACTTATTTTGGCTGGCGGTAAAAAGTCCAATTTACAATTTCAAAATACCATTAAACCATTAGTTGATGTTGATGGTGTTTCGGTATTAAGACGAACTTTACTTCACTTAAAGAAATTTAACATTACCGAAGATTCCTTGTGTATCGGATATGGTGGAGATAAAATTGTAAGTGAATTTGAAAATGGAAATTCTCTTGGTTTAAAGATTAATTATAATTGGGAAGATTCAACCAATCCTTTAGGTAGTGCCACTTGCATTAAAGAAGCATCGGGGTTTTTAAACGAGCCATTTGTTTTTTCCTATTCTGATGTTTTATATGATGAATTAGATTTTCTTGACTTCTATCAATTTCACCAAAGTAATAATTCGATTTGTACATTGGCCCTGGCAAATTCCTTTGACCCATTATCGTTTGGTGTAGCAAAATTAAGCGGAAGCAAAATTGTAGAATTTGAAGAAAAACCAGCTGATTCAAAAAGTGCATTAATCAATGCCGGAGTAGCAATATGTGACCCCTCCATGCTTTCATTCATTCCAAGTGGAACAAAATATTCGTTTGAAAAAGATTTGCTTCCAAAACTTGCAAAATTAGGAAAACTTCACGGATACATCTATTCCGGAGCTTGGTTTGATGTTGGAACTCCTAAGGGTCTAACTAACGCAGTTAAGCATTATTCTATTAAAAAGAATTAGAAAATACTCTTTTTGTAAGTAATAATTACTATTCCTAAGAACAAACTAATCAAAGCCAAATGCACATTTGTTATAGTGTGACCTGCAAAGTAAAAGTCATTTTGATTTGGTGCTGCTAAAAGCAACAATCCCCCAATCGATAGAATAAAACCAGTAATTTCATCCACAATCAAATCCATACTAATCTAACGGTTCCACTTATTTTATTTGAATTAATAGTATAGTTAAGGCAATCAGGTAGTTTAAAATTGCAAGGTAAGGTTTTTCTCTAAGTACTTCTCTCCACCAAAACCATCCGTTGATTTTTTTATTACTAATAGGATATAATGGAGCAATTCCATTTGCATAGCCTCCTTTATGAAAAGGCAAGTCCATCAATATGTGCAAAAAGTATCCTGCAAGCAGTGGCCAATAAAATGTTTTTGTCCATAACCAGATTACTACAAAACCAAGGGTGGGAAGTACAATAGAATGCGACCATTGGTAAATTGGTTTAATTTTTGGATATAATTTGTCATAATTAGATTTTCTGCCCGAACTTAAATAGAAATAAATCGCCGGTATCGACCAAATAATGTCGGGCAATAAGCTAAAGAATACTCCTTGAAAAACCCAAGAGTAACGTTGGAAAAGAGCAAGTGCCCATAAGAAATGGGCAGGAAAGTCCATTTATTTTAACAAATTATTTTTTTAATTCGCAATTCTTTTTTGTTTTGCGATAATCTTTGCCTTAACTGCGTGTTTGGACTCAACTTCGCACTTGCAACCTTTAAGATAAATTCTTCCTAATGGGGCAAGGCTGATTTTAAGTCTTCCCGAATCTTTAGAAACTTCGAGCATTCTTAATTGAGAAAGTCCCTCGCTTCTTGAATCTCCATGTACGTGGTATGATGCAAGTGAAAGAGGTAACCCAACCTTACTTGCAAGTTGTCTTAGTGAACTTGCAGGATTATCTCTGAGTGCTTCAAGAATCTTTTGCTTTGTAGGACTAATGTTACTGCAATATGAGAACTTTATAGGTAAGAGAAGTTTTGGAGCGTTTGTCTGTTCATCTGTAAATCCAAGCAAACAATCGGTGGAGTTTGCAGCTGCAATTGCAGCAGAACTTAACTGTTTACTTGCAGAATCAATGTTCACCACAATGGTTTCATTTGGCATTTGAGCCTTTAACATTTGTAAAGCCTCTAAAACTGATTCAAAGCCCACATCGTTTAATGCAAGAAACGCACAGTAGGATGATTTATCCGGATAGATGCTTGCACAAGCTGCTGATGCTGTTGAAGCTACTGAAGCTGGACCAGTAAAAACTACGGAGTCAGCTGGAAAAGCCTTTAATTTGGAGACTAGTTGGGCGTTTAGTTGATCAATAAATGATACGAGAACAATTTTCTTTTTCAATTATTTCCACCAAAAGTTATATTTTCAACTTGTTCCTTATAAACTTAAGTTTGAACGGTTAGTTTTATATTACGACAGAAAGCGTAAATCGGAGTGAAAAGATGCAAAAAATGTCAAAAAAACATTTTTTTAGACCCATTATTATATTGAATTTTAAGGTATATATAGAGAGCGGTGGACGATCTGGTGAGCGCTTATCGGCGATTGCCGACAAAGTAGCTAAGAAATATCCCAAAATAGATATTTTGATTTGTCCACACACCACTCAACTTGCTAAAATCGCTTCAATAATGCATTATGCAAAAGTCTATTGTCAATCTGCCGACTCAAATCCAGCTGGAAAGTTTACTGGTTCAATACCAATAACCTCCATTAAAGATTCTAAAGCTAGTGGAACTCTGCTTAACCACGCAGAAAATCAACTAACTAATTCAGAAATAGAAAAAATTACTGATTTGTGCAAAGAAAATTCTTTGAATAGTGTGATTTGCGCAAACAATGTCAAACTTGCAAAAGGTTATTGTAAATATTCTCCTTGGGCAATAGCAGTAGAAATTCCAGAATTAATTGGAAGCGGGATAAGTGTTAGCAATGCCAAACCCGAGGTAGTAATCGACGCTGTTGCTCAAATAAAAAAGATAAACTCCGAAATTAAGGTGTTAGTGGGCGCAGGGGTAAGTACTGAGAAAGACGTAAAAAAATGCTTAGAACTTAAAGCAGATGGAGTATTGCTTGCAAGTGGTTATGTGCTTAGTAAAAATCCAGAATTGATTCTAGAAAAAATGGCGCGTGCCCTTAACGAATTTGTCAATTAATTTTCTAAAATTTTTTTACATTTTTTCAGGAATCTTTATTCCGAGTATGTTTAATCCATTTACCAACACGTTATACGATGCCATTACTATCATAGTTCTAGAATGAGTTTGTATTGGGTCGGTTAAACCAATTACTTTTTTAGCTTCATAGAATTTTGAAAATGATGCAGACAGTCTTAACAAATAATCACAAATTATGTGCGGTGCTTGGGAGGTAGCTGCCGATTGTACTACTGATGGATAAAGTGAAATTAATGATGCTAATTCTTTTTCTTGCTCACTCCAAATAAACTCTTCAGATATTCCGCTTAATTCCAAGTTTTTGAAGTTTGCCTGCTCGTTTATTTTATTAATGATGTTTGTTGCTCTAACTGCACTATATTGAATGTATGGTCCAGTATCTCCTTCAAATTGAGCACTTGCAACCGGGTCAAAATTCATATTCCTTTCACTTGAAACTTTTAGAAATGCAAATTTAAGCGCTCCCACTCCTAAAATTCCTGAAATTTCTTGAATAAGTTGTTTGTCATATTCGGGTTTTCTTTTTTCAATTTCTAATCTAGATTGTTCAATGGTTTGATCTAAAACTTCCTTAAGAAAAACAACATTTCCTTGCCTTGTGGACATTTTTGAGTTTTTCAAAAATACCAATCCAAATCCCAAATGATTATAGCCTTCGTAATATGGACGATTTAAGAGTTCCAAAAGTTTTTGTACTTGTTTGAAATGGAGGTTTTGTTCCATTGCAGTCAATACCAAGCTTCGTTTAAAATGCAAAGTGGAAAATTTGTAATCTGCCAATGCCAGGTCTCTTGTAATATACAGGGTGGTTCCGTTACTTTTAAGCAAAAGAGTGTTACTTAATCCGTGTTCTTCTAATAATGCAACTACCGAACCATCAAGTTCTTTTTTTGCAAAACCTTTTTGCAAACATTCCTCTACTATTTTTTTTGCTGGATTAATAAACTGACTTTCAGTTGCAACTACATCAAAATTAATCGAGAGCATTTGATAATTTTTAGCCAATGCAGAAAAACTAACTTTGTTAATGTTTTCTAAATCCATCATTATTCTTGGCGAAGCGTTCTCAATAAGTAATCCAACTTCTTTAACTTCTTCTTTTAACTGCGGGTTTTTCTCAATCTCTTCATTTATTTTTTTATAATATTCATAAAGTCCCATTTCATCTGTTGCTTGAGGCAAATCTTTGAATTTTCTCATTGCAACTATGAGTTGTGCTATTTGAGTTCCTGCATCAGCCGGATAATTCATTTTTGTAACGTTTGCTTTTTGAGTGGATAATAAGTTGCAAATAGAATCTCCCAGTATTGTTCCTCTTATATGCCCCACATGCAAAGGTTTACCTAAATTAGGAGAAGAAAATTCAACTACAAAATTAATTCCATTTAAAGAATCAGATTTTCCATAATTTACTTTTCCTTCCACTGCTTGACTAATAGATGAAGAGTAAAATTTAGAACAAGCAAAAAAATTCAAAAATCCAGCCAATCCTTCTACTCTTTCAAAAAGTCTTTTTTCCAATCCGATTTCTTGCAATTTTTCATTTGCAATTTTTTCAAGTTCTTTAGACAATGTTTGAGGGTCTTTTTTCATAATTTTTGAAAGTGAGAAACATATTGGACTGCTTAACAATCCATATTCACTTCCCTTTGAAGAATCGACTGAATAATTCAAAGCTTCTTCAATTTTAATTTCCTTTAAAGTTAATTGAAGTATGTTATTTGCTTGATTTTTTGCCAATTGAAAAGTGTAATTATTTGTCATTTTAATGCATTTTTCCAATAGTTCAATTATTTACGTTGAATTTACGTTATTTATATTAAATCACTAAATTGTTTATTTATCAATTGGGTTTAAATATTCTGTTTACGTTTGCTTTCTAAGGGGAAAAAGAAGTTTTCAACAATTCAGTCGAGTTAAAAACTTAAAGACATATTTGTTATAAATATATTCGGACTTCAAACAATTATCTTCATAAGGGGAAATGGGATTGAATTTATCAGATTGGTGGTTAACGCTTAAATCAAACATATCTAAACAATATTTCAATCTAGAAGACAAGTATTACGATTTGTTAGACCGAATAGAATCTTATGGTTTAAAACCTTATGAATATTTTGCCCATCCAATTGAAAAGTTAGGTAGAT
>JAJXUZ010000065.1 GCA_021782355.1 Microcaldota archaeon
AATTTACAATTTTTACATTTTCATTTAATATCCCTAATGATTTTGGTTCTACTAAAAAGGAAGGAATCGAACAAACATCGCATAAACCTTGTAAAATAACCACATCGGGATTCAATTCTTGAATTTTTAACTTGTCGACTTCATAAAGTTCTTTTTTCTCACTTAGAAATTCGTTTATCAATTCGTCAATTTGTTCGCTGGTCAAATTTTCAGTAGAAATAGTACTACGACTTACTTTTGGTTTGTTTAAAACTTCAATAGGATAATCGCTATCATGAGATATTCCTACTAAATCATCCATAGCGCCAAGTGCACATACCATTTCAGTTGCACTAGGAACAAAGGATATTATTTTCATTAATGATGTTTATTTCTTACAAAACCATTAAAAATGATTTATTGATGAAAATTTACAAAGTTACTAACCAAATACCTAAATACAAATAAGAACCGCAACATCAAGAATAGTTCAAAATTATAAACTCTTAATTTAAATTGATAAAGTTGAAATTACGATGTTTAATATTATAGGAGAATAACAAATTATTTACATAAAAACAAGTTAAATTAGAGTACATTTTTAAATTAAAAATACTGAAATTAAAAATTAAATAAACACAAATATCAGAAAGCACAATTACATTTTTAAAAATAAAAAGGAGTAAAGACACTAAAACCATGAAACTAACTAAATCCAGAATGATTGCAAAACATCTCTCTAGAATTAAAAAAAGAATTAAATCAAGATTTAAAAGCATGCGATCTAAACGCAAAACCGTTCAATAAAACCTTTTTAGAAAAGCATCAAAAATTTAATTGGATGCTTCTTTATTTTTTTTTAACAAGATTTTAATTGAATAACATACTTAATCCATTTAACAATTCTTTCTTTAGCCATAAGCTTACAAAGAATGATTCAAAATTAAATTTTCATTTACCAGGATAAATGAATTAACTTAAATGCACAAATAATATTTTTTTCTATTTACTTCTTACCTGGTTTTGAAAAGAGCATTGCATAATAAGGCAACCCCAGAATGGGTCCTTCAAAATCACGAATTTCTTTGTCGGCACTCAAAGAATGTACGTCGTGTTTCGATAAAACATCAGATAAGCGGCCCTGCCAAAGATGATTAAACCCGTTTTTTAAAGCAATTGACTTTACTGAAGTTAAATCTAATGGGGCAGTGTAATTAACCGAAGGGCCTCGTTCACCCAATTCTTCCCAAATTCCTTTTCTGTGCGAAGAATCATTCATATAATCCATTAAAAAAAGTGCGCCGTGTGGAGCCATAGCACTTGAAAAATTCTTTAATGCTTTTTCCACACCGAAATAAATTATGGGCCAGGATTTCTCTTCTAATTTTAATCCGTGTCGAATGACATAAGAATTAATTTTACTTAACTCGGTTGAGGGGGAGGGCCTGAACACTAATGAAAAGGACTTATTTTCACCAAATTGACTTTTCCTTTTTTCTTCAACATGATAACTATGGACCAACCCATTAAGTAGCGTAGCCTGCGTTGCTGGCAAGTCATCTAAAACTTCATTTGCTATTACAAAATGAAATCCTTTTACCGGCAATTTATCAGTAATGTTATGTTGCCATATTTTGATTTTCCCATCTTGCTCAAACTCTTCCAAATTTTTCTTAAGAGTGGAGTGAATTGAAAAATCTGCCAAATGAAACTCAATTTTTTTGTAAACTTCTGGACGTTCCTTGCGTAAATTTCTTAAAATGTTTAATGCCAATAAACCTTCTGCCGGCCCAACTTCCAAGACTTTCAAATTGTCATTCGTTTTTAACGATTTAAGTTCAATCAAACGGTCGTATTGTTCGCCAATCATTCGACTTACAGCCTTTCCGTAATCGGGAGCAATTGAACTGGTAAGTCTTTCTTGATGGGTCGAACTCTTGTTGTGAATCTGATAATAATTCAAGTTATGCTCAGCCATTACTTCAGATAGGGGATTTATTCTTTCCATAAAAAAGAAAGAACTTGGATGGTTTTAAAACAAATGTTTGCATGAATTTATCAACAAATACGTAAAAATCAATAAGCGGGTTTGATTATTCATTAAATACTTTTTCTGCAGGCAGAAGTAACGAAGGAGTCTTGGCAGCGACACTGTAAGAAGTTGATTGGTTTTATTCAAATTAAACAGGACTCAACTAAAGAACTGGCAAAACTTTACGACAACGTTTTCGCTAACTCTGACAACTTAGGTTCATTCATAAAACTAGCAGAAAAGGCCTTAAGAAAACAAAAAGAAGGGTTTTAGGTGAAAACACCTTTTTTCCTTCAATTAAATTGTTGCTGAACTTTTTAATTCTTTGAAACTGCCCAATTATAAATCAATGCAACTAATGCGCCTGCAACAGCTGCGTCGGCAAAAGCTTCAATTCCGCCCACTATTCCGCCAACTATTCCGGGACCATATCCAGGATAAACTGTTGAAAACACTTGCACAAAACCTGACGCCCAAGTAGGAGCCACCAAACCGCTAGTCAAAACACACAAAGCCCAAGGCACTCCAAAAGCAAGGGCAAGTGCTTTCCAATTTAATTTATCCAATTTAACACCCCTAAAAACTAGTTATTTTGTCATCAAATATTAATCCTTGTAATCATATGAAAAAATAATCCGGTAGTTATTTTTGCATTACCACAGCGCTTTTAAGAATTAATCGACTACCATTAGACTAGGAATTGAACTTATGGCTTTAACTACATCATTATTCAATTTGTTAACTCTTTTTATCTGGACTTTAATGTGGGTTTTTTGGGTGGTTTCGGCCTTTACTTCCAAGAGAAACAAAACGGGTATTTCTTGGGCGCGTGAAGGAGCTATTCGAGTATTCATCATAATAGTAGTAATAATTCTTGTTCGAAGCGGCATATTTCATTTTTCGGGAGGATCAATACAGGATTTTTTGGTTCCGCCAACATTTTGGTTTGGAGTAATCGGAGTGATTATTTGTGCTTGCGGAGTGGGTTTGGCCATCTGGGCAAGAATCACTTTGGGAAGAAACTGGGGAATGCCTATGACTCTAAAAGAAGATCCTGAACTTATCACCAGCGGTCCTTATGCTATTGTACGTCATCCGATTTACGCGGGCTTCTTATTTGCGGTGTTGGGTTCCTCACTTGTTGATGGTTTAGGATGGCTTATTTTATTCTTAGTAGTGGGAGTTTACTTTACATACAGTGCTCTAACAGAAGAAAAACTTATGTTAAAACAGTTTCCTAAAGAATATCCGAATTATATGGCGAAAACTAAGGCAATGATTCCTTTTGTTTGGTAACGATTTTCAAGTAAGCAAAAAAATAGGAAATTTAACTTAGTTGATTTAATTATTAGTTTTAAATGAATATTCTCTTTTACTCAACTGAATAATCCGAATACTTTCCAATAGATTTATGAATGAACTATTTTCACAGAATAGTACTATGTGCGGACGATTT
>JAJXUZ010000066.1 GCA_021782355.1 Microcaldota archaeon
ACTCGCTGCGCGAACCGGTGCGGCTGGCGGCAGGGCTGGATGACAAGAAACACCTTTCCGAAGCGGCGCAGCAGATCGCCTTGCAAACCCTGCAGCGCTTCGGCGAGCGTCTGCGGCAGTTCCATCCCGACCGGGTGCGCGCGGTGGCGACCAACACCGTGCGTGTCGCGAAAAACGCGCCGCAGTTTTTACAGCGGGCGCAGGCGATTCCTGATTTCAAGCACGAAGCGACAGGTTTCACGCCTTATGCGGAAGTTTCGCGACTGCTGCACCCCGTAGGGCTCGGGCCCTTGTCTCAGTGCCCGTCTGGGGGCTACTACTCCCATAGCCCCTACAGATTATCGCTTTGGTGAGCCATTACCTCGCCAACTGGCTAATCTGCCGCAGAGCCATTCTGGGGCGGTGCGCTTGCAATTTTTCGCCCATTTTGGTGAGAAAACATTCCAGTTTTTCTCGCCTATAAAGAATTACCGTCAGTTTCCCGACGTTATTCTCTTCCCCAGAGTAGGTTCTCTACGTGTTACTCAGCCGTATGCTAGGAATAGAAGCCTATTCCTACAACTTGCATGTCTTAGTCGTACTCTGATAGCAGTGCCCTCCAGCAGGATCAACTGGAGTTGGCGCAGATAGATATTAAATCTACTGCGCACTACGTACGCAAGAAACTAAGCATAACTGCTTTGTTCTTTGAAACTTAAAATTTCGGCCTATCGTCGAATCCAAATCTCCAGGTCAATATTGGATAGACACTGGTAAGAGTGCTTGGATACCCATTTGTGTCGCAGGGAAATATAGGTGAACCGCTCACATGCTTCAAAATCGTAGGAAGCTATCGGGTTCGCCGGGACTGCGACTATTAAAAATCGCGCGTGTTTTAAATCAACACACGACAGAATATTTAAGGGTGGCAATGACTATTTAAAGGTTTGGTTGAGATTTACTTAAAAAAACCAACACCATAGATTTCCACCCTAAAAAAGTAAAAATCAAACGTTTATTCGGTTGGGGGAACAAAAATTGTTTGATTACAGTAGAATCCCGAACTGTTTGTACCAATGTTTTGAATATAAAGGTCGTAATATCCGCCTACTGGTTCTTGGCAACTAAATTGCGAATTTGAATTATACACTTGAGCACTACCTGCAACGGGTACAGATGGATTACAAGCATACAAATTATTAGTTAAAGGATTTACAAGGCAAGTTGATACACAGTAATAATTGAATAGTGTTCCGTCTGCAACTCCTTTTGTAGTAACTATGGTGGATGTTGAAAGAGGAATTGAAGGAATTAACGAAGTATTCAAACTGCAACTTTCTGAAATGTTTGAAAAAGAATAAACTTTATTTGGATTAGTTGAATTGAATATTGAACCGCTACAATTTGAAATTCCAAAATAAAGAGAAGAAAAATTACTATTCTTCCAACTCAATAGAACTGAGTTCAACTCTCCGGAATTAGAATAAGTGCAACGTCCATACAAACCCACATTCGAATTAGATAAAGTTTGGTGCATTATTGCGGATTGTAAAATCGAATAGTTTGTGTTACCATTATTCGTAGTTGAATTTATTGGACTTACAAGAATACCCAAACTTTTCTGATACCATACACAATTTCCAGAATTATCTGGATAGACTTTAAGCAGTTGGCTAAATGAGTAATTCAAATTGTTTTCCAATAAACTATAATTAAGTTCCATTGATGAATTTGAACAATATTGTGCAGATTGAATAAAACAATTAAAATCGTTAGCGCAATCTTGTCCAAAAGGAACAAAAGAAATTACTGGCCTGTTTGCCACAACACCATTATACTTATTCAATAATTCTACATTACTTTTAGTAGAAGAAATGGAGTTATTATTAGAATTAAAAACTAGAAATAATCCAATAAACAAAATAAAAACAACAAATATAGATAGAGTTATTTTGTTATGATTCTTTGAATGTTTGTTAATCATCGACAAATCAATTTTCGTTCCTTTACAATATTCCAGATGATTTTAATTCTAAATCAATTTGACTTAATCTTGCTAAAATAGGTTTAAGTGACAGACTAGCTTGCCTTGGTCCAATTTTTCCACTGCTGTGTTCTTGTCTTATTCTGGATTCCTGTTCTTTTAATGAATGTCTTTCATCTAGTAAAGAAATAACGTGGTCTTCAAATTCGACCGAATATTTTACTCCGCCACTGAACTTTACTTTTTGAGTGTTTTTTTGCTCATCTTTCGGAGATACTATTCTCCTATACACTAAAACTAATAGGACCGCAATTAAAATCAAAATAATTGCATTTAATGTGTCGCTAAGCCCAATTTGTAAGATTATCATCTTAATCGTTAAGTACAAGCCAATTTAAAACAATATTTGCCTAAAAATATTAATTATCAAATCCCGATTTCCAAGGTTTTAATGCAGGGATAGTGAAGCTTGGTCAAACACGCAGCCCTTAGGAGGCTGTCTCTTAGGAGTTCGCCGGTTCAAATCCGGCTCTCTGCATACTAAGAATACATCGGATTATCTGCCATTTCTTTATAACTCTGGTGCATAGATTGCATTTTCTCTAATGAATCTTTAAGTTTATTTTCAATTTTTGAACCTTCAAAAATCAATTCCTTAGTATCAATGGTAACTCCGGATAATCTACTATAAAATTCAAGAAGTTTGGCTGAACCCTTGGGGTCTAAAGCAGAGGAAGTTTGAATAAGTAAATTAGCTGCTGGAAACTTTTCAATTGCGCATTGAATTAACAATACTCCGCTTACCCCCTGAGTTGCTCCCTCTCTGATAAGTTCGCTACCTGCTTTTCTTAGACTTTGACCAGTTTCTGCTGTACTTGAAATCGAATAAATTTTACCATCTGGTTTATCCGAACCCATTCCTGCAAAAGAATAGATTGCAGATGCTTTTTTCTTCTTCGCATAATTTAGAATTTCTTCTGAAAGTGAAAAAACAATTTCAGATGGAATTACAAATTCAGAGAATAAAACTATAGTATTGTATTTTTCAGATGCATAAATTCTTGCTGGAGACATCGGTTTATAATCGTGAATTGATGCAATTGGTGGAAAATGAGTAGAATTGATTTGACCAATTAAAGTCATATCTAATTTTTCAGCAAGATAAGAAGTACTAATGGTTCCAATCATTCCAATTCCTGGAAATCCCTCAATAATTATTGGATTCTTTAATTTTAGAGTGGAAAATTCTTCAATTGATACCATCATCGTTCATCTACCTTTTTTATTTTCTTAATTTCTCAAATCTTTTGAATTTGATATAAATTTCATATTTGGTTTTAATCCCTTTAAACTAAATGCACTGGCTTCAACTAATCTTACACAATCTTTTGATGGGACAATTAAGGGTTTACTAGGTCTAACATCCTGAAAATAATCAGTTACCAAGTTATTTTCATCAATAAATGCGGCATCAAAATACAAACAGAAAAA
>JAJXUZ010000067.1 GCA_021782355.1 Microcaldota archaeon
AAGTAAAAAGAAATGGGTCTTGCGCAGTATGCATTGAATGTGGAGAAACTACGGGTTGCTCGTAGTTTTCTTTTTTGTTTAAAGAGTTGAGATAATCCAAAGTGAATAAAGACTACTCTCTTGCAAATAGACCAGGCGACTTAGGACAAACAGTATTAATTGATTCGACAACTACAAAAGGCTCTCTTCGGGTATGTACCTATGGTGAAGTAGATGAATTGAACTGTTTTGTTGGGTGGGTTAAAACTGCTAGTTTAAATCGACCGATGATTAATGGTCAATTAATAAAGATTCAGAGGGATTTGTTTGTAATTGGCTCCCAACTTGCAACTACAAGAATAGAAAATACTAAATTTAAAATTGAAAAATCTAGCATAAAGCGACTAGAAGAAGAAATTAAAGCAATGGAAACAGACTTACCCGAACTAAGAAGATTCATTTTACCTGGAGGTTGTGAACTTTCATCAAGATTGCATATTGCACGCGGAATATGCAGACGAACGGAAAGGGCAGTGAATAAACTTAATGAAACCGAAGAAATAGATGAAAAAATTAAAACTTATTTAAACAGGTTATCTGATTGGTTTTTTATTGCAGCAAGAATTGAAAATTTCGCTTCAAAAACATTAGAAACTCAATGGGAACCCGAAAAACAAGCGTAAATTAATTGCTTATTCTTTTTAGTTTTTCAGATAATCCCATACAAATTAGCAAAAATGAAAAAGAGATTGAGTAGATTAATCCGCTTCCAACTTCAATTGTTCCAAGTCCGTAAGGACCGCCGAATCTTTGGGGAATCATCCAAATCGATAGACTAAATATAAGACCGATTGGATAGACTAATTTCCAATATAAATTCAAGATGATTAAAAGTCCGAGAATTATTTCAAACGAACCAAGTAAAATTCTGAAAATCGGAGGATTTATCAAATAAATTGAAGCCCAAAAATTGAACCAAGGCAAGAGAAATGAGGGTTGACCCAACGAGGCGGTTGTTATGTAAGCTGCTAATGAAGAAGAGGTATTAAAAATAAATTTAAATGAACCATCAGCCATCCAGACTAAACCAAAAAGAATGCGGATTACTTTTAGTAAAAAATCATAATTGAAATTATTGTAAATGGAATCTACTAGTTTCATTTTTAAATACCTGAATCTTGTAATTTACTTTGAAATTATTGAATGAAATTAACTGAAATAAGTTTTAGTTTTGAGGTAAGAAAATAATATCAAACAAAGTTTAATAAACTTCTGTTGGATATTTTAAAATATCTTCAAACTTTTTAAAAAATCAAATTAACTGAATATTTTCAATAGAGATTTTAAAAAATAAGTTTTCAAATAAAATAGAACAAATTTAAATGGTTGAAAAAATGGAATATAATTTAAAAAATAAACCGGTATTTAGAATAATCTTGTCTGTTCTATCTGTTTTAGTAATTTCAACTATTTTAATGGGTTGCTTGTCAAGCAATAATTCATCAAATCAAGTAAGTCAAATTAGTTCAACTAATTCCAATGTTCAAACAACCAAAATGCCGTCAAGTAACACTCAGAGCACCGCTAGCGTAATAACTGCCACAAATGCAAGTACTTCGGAAACTACTACAATGGCACAGCAAGTACAAAACACTATTGCAAATATCGTACCGAATGGAACTTATTCAAATCTTGAACAATATGCGTATCATTCGGGGGTAAATACAGTAAACATAACCGTAACTGTTCAAAATGAAATTGTAACTTCCGCATCAGTAGTTGGTCAGAATGTTGACCCATACTCTCAATATATGATTGGTAACTTCAATTCTGCATTACCCTCATTAGTAGTAGGTCAGAAAATTGAATCTATTCAGTTGCCCACTAATGTTGCGGGCAGTTCACTTACAACAGCTGCATTTCAATCCTACATTAATTCAATTGTATCTACAAAAGGAAATCCAACTTAAGTAAGCAATATGGAAAAGATTGAAAAACAAACAAAAGAGTTACTGGGAAGCGTAATTTCAATTGAAATTGAAGATGAGCACGCAAATAGAATTGATAAGTGCTTTGAAATTATAAGTAATCTTGAAGAAAAATATTCGAGATTCAAACCTAGTTCTACTCTTAGTAAACTTAACGAACAGATAGGTAATTGGCAGAAAGTAGATGAGCAGACATTTGAACTTTTAATTCGAGCAAACGAACTATATGAAGATACCGATGGATATTTCGATATTACAATAAAGGAAATTTTGGACTCTTTGGGTTACGATAAAGATTATAGTTTTAAAGTAAAATCTAATGAAAGTGGGATTCATAAACAACTGCAAAGATATGAAATTGACCCAATTACTAATGAAATAAAGCTTCTAAAACAAATTGATTTTGGGGGATTTGGAAAGGGTTTGGCACTTGATTTGGTTTCTAATTTCCTAGATGAAAATAATGTTAGTCATTATTTGATTAATGCTGGCGGAGATATTTACGCAAAAAGAAGTAAAGGTATGCCTGCCTGGAAAATTCTTCTTGAAAATCCTTTTGAAAAAGACGGAAATTATATAGGCATTATTGAAATTGACGACTTCTTTATTGCTGGTTCTGGCCCGAATAAAAGAAAGTGGGCGGATAGTATACATCACTTAATTAATCCAAAAACTAATTTGCCTCAAAATGAAAATGCCGGAATTTTTGTTATTGGACAAGAAGGATTGGTTACAGATGCCTTCTCAACAGGTTTGTTTGTTGCCGGATTTGAAAAGGGAATTGAATTGGCGAATAAGAATGGAATAGACTTGTTTTTAATTTCAAGTGATGGAAAGAATTACAAATCAAATAACTTTCCTACGTTACTATAAAAAGCACAAATGACTAAAATCTAGTATTATTTCTTTTAAGAAATTAGTAGTTAATTTGAATTTAAGGTGCTTTGGTTTCGATTGGATATTAAATACACTTTTAGATTGGCAGTTAACAACTTGGCTCGTGCAAAACTAAGAACTTGGTTAACTATTTCGGGCATTGTAATTGGAGTAATGGCAGTAGTATTGATAGTTTCGCTTGCAAGTGCATTTCAAGCTAATATTCAAAATCAACTTTCTGGATTGGGTGGAAACCTAATTTTCTTGGCTCCCGGTGGCCCACACGCAGCAAGCAGATATGGTCCACCTTCAGGATTGCCTGAAGCAAATCTTACTCAAAATGATTTGAATGAAATTAAATTGGTTCAAAATGTTGATTCTGCCATTGAAACGGTTCAAGTTGAAGCTGCCACAACCAAAGAATCTTCTGTTGAAACAATGCCCGCCGTTCAACATCTTAAAACAGAAGTCGCCATTCGATCGGACAGTAGAAACGCAAATTGGTCACTTGCCCTTGAGCCGATCGATTTGAACGGAGCGTGGAAAACAGCCTGCATGA
>JAJXUZ010000015.1 GCA_021782355.1 Microcaldota archaeon
TTAACAAATGTTTCATCTTCTCCTAATACGATTTTCTATCAGTCACCTACAACGACACCAACTTCCTCTCCTTCGACTCAACCTTCAACCACCACTACCTCTCAACCTAGTGTTAGTGCCTCAACTAATTCTGGTATTGATGGAACTCAAACCACTCAAGTTGGCGCGTGCACTATAACTTCGTTCAGTACGAGTCAGGCAGAACAATTTTTAAATTCCGTTTATGGTTTTTCAGGTTCACAATACACCGACCGTCCAAATTCTCAGTTGCTAAATAATCAGAACTCTCAATCAACTGGTCAAGGAACTGCCGGACCAATAAATGTAAATATCTATAATGGGGGTTCAAACACTCAAACCATTTCTGTTTCAGACCTTTCAGATATAATCGGAATTCCTGCAAGTCAAATTGCAAGTGATTTGCACGTTTCAGCAAACTCCTCAGTCACTCTTGTTCAAGCAAACCAAATACCTCAAGCCCAATCAAAAATGAGTGCAATACTTTCATTTTTATCTAATCCAAGTCAAGGTACTTCGGGAACCTCAAACTTTGCAAACAAACAAATTACTTTTCCAAACGGAAAGTCCATCGCATTAACTGATTTATTCAAGCTACAAAAAATAGATGCCAATATTCCGGGTTCCAATAGTCAAAGTTGTTTGCTAAACAATGCATTTATTCAAGGTAGAGTTTCGTTTATGGCTTTGTTGAATTCAAACCTATTGGTTAACTCTGGTCAAAACTATCCTACTCCAATAACCAGTCAGCAAAGCTCATCTAATTCAGTTCAATCATCTACCCAACATATCGATACTGGTCAATTTTATGCTGGATTGAATAATTATGATGGAAACGTTGTAATTCCAAGAGAATACGAAAAGTATCTTTCAGTTGTTAAGACTTGGTCTTATTTGGATACTTTATCCAGTCTTGTAGGTGCAGTAAGTTCATTGACTACATTACAAAGAACTGAAAATCAAATCAAAACTAAACAAGATCAGTTGGCAGCAGTTACTACTCAACAGAATTCTTTAACTACTCTTCAATCTTCGATTTATGCAAGTGCTTCAAACGGATTAGCAAATGTGGGTGTTTATGAACAACTTCTTACTTTAGATAATCCCGATGCTTTGCAGGTTCCAACTACAATTTTATCTAGTTTGGAGCAGAAATGTGCAGCTCAAACAACTTTAATTAAAGGTCAAACCTGCCAAGATTGGTTAACCGCCACACTAGCAGGTAACTCAGTAAAAGATGTTTTTCAAAATCCAGATTTAAGAGCTGAACTT
Organism: Microcaldota archaeon; assembly: GCA_021782355.1. Lineage (GTDB taxonomy): Archaea > Micrarchaeota > Micrarchaeia > Norongarragalinales > UBA97 > JAJXUZ01. The sequence goes on from JAJXUZ010000015.1 coordinate 1,291, forward strand.
TATGGTAGGGCTCTACCTTCAAGCAGTTTTAATTGGCAAACGGCAAATATAAATGAAAAATTAAATGAATTGGCAAATGACGGTTATCTTAGTGTAGGTCAAAATACTCTCCTCAATACTGCTAATAATTTTAAAACATATTCTGCCCAATCAGTTCCACTTTCAACGGATATTGCAAATTTAGAAAAGAACTTACCTTTGCTAAAGAAGACTTCAAGTATCTTTTCAGCAAAAGCACTTACTAACTATGCATTTGGTTTACTTTGGCTTGGTCCAGGAAGACTTGCTTTAAGTTTAGCAGGCAATATTTTCTTTACCTCTCTACCAGTTTCTTCAACTTCAAACGGAAGCTGGCTTTTAATTTATGCAGGAACAACTAATGTTGCAAAAGCATTTCAAACTTCAACTGATTGGTTTTTATCCGGTCAAGTAGTTCAAGCAATTTCTGATTTTACTAAATCCGGTGTTCCTAGTAAAATATTCGATGAAGGTAATGTCTTTATTATTCAAGATTCTGCTCAAACTTCACAAGAGCAATCTGAAGTAACAAGTATTTCAAACAATCAATATGGTTGGAACATTTCCTATGTTAATTGGCCAGGTCAATCTCAAGCAACCTTTTTTGAAGATGTAAGAGACAACAAACCAATTACGAGTTTAGGCGTTTATGAGAATAATTCAGTTGTTGGTGGTACGGTACAAAACCAACAGACTTTGAATAATTATTATCAAACACTTTACTGGTTGGTGCCATTACTTGCTTGGAAGATTACTCCTCTTAAAGGAGTGGATTCGTCAATTAGTTTAATTGCAAGGCTTGGCGTTCAAGATTTCTACATTAACGATATAGTTAATCCTTCAACTGTAACTCCTCAAACTGCTTGTAGCGACTCTCAAGTTAATGATTTTATTAGAGGTTATGAAGAAGCAACATCCGCATCATTTCTTCAAACTATATTGACTACTCAGCCAGCTTGGATTGAAAAACTTATCAGTACTCCAAGTCAAAAACCCTATCTTAGTGCACTTCAACAAGTTGCATCGCCTACATTAACTATTCTTGGTCTTTCCCCCACTTCTTCTATAAATTCAAATTCCTACATAGCAAAGTGGATTGCAACTCCTGCTCAATTTATTGACCCCATCAACTTATGGAAAGCAACTGCTGCTCAAAATGGGTTTACTTATGTTTCAACCTGTCACGACATTTCCTATAAGGTTTTAGCATATCAAAATTTAGATAGTCAAGCTTCAAGTTCGCCATTAAGTAGTATTTCAAGTCAGGTAAGCAATCCGCTTGGTTTACCTGATTTAAGTCATTTAAGTTTAGCTCAAGCATTTTTTGGAATTGGAAATAATAGTAATCCGAACCCATCCTCATTACAACAAATTCTTAACATTAAATTAGTGACAAATGGTCAAACCGGATTCATCACTCCCGTTTCACTTTATAGTTTCTACTTAGACCCATCAAGTGTTGGTTTGAACTGGTTTAATTCCTACAGTAACTCTTGTTTGAGAAACTGTATGGTGGACCCAACTACTAACAGATATATCTGTACAGATGCTTCGGGTTGTTATACTGGCAATTCGCAAGGAAATTCAAATTATATTTGCAGTCAAGACCAAGCTAGAATGCAACTTCTAACTCCATTTGGAACGGTGATTCCAAACAAACTTATTTCCGTACCATTAACTTGCGGAACATCTCAAGTGTTGCAAGCAACCGGCTCAGGAAGTCTAAATATCTTGCCATCTAACTGCGCAGCGTTAACTTGCACTTTACAATCATTAAATACAATTTCTGGCAGAAATTCCGGAAACGACTTATCAAATGTTTTAGGAAACGTACTAGCAGTTTATACTGATGAAGGTCTAGCGACTTTTTCAAATTCACAAATTTCCTTTACTTATACTAATATGGCCGCAGGAACCTCCACTTCAAATTCCTCTAATGTCGCAAGCGGACAAGAACAAAGATTTCCTTCCTTAACAATCTTAGGAAATGGACAAGTACAAGTTTCAACTTACAATAATGGTGGTTCGTCAACTGCAAATTCATCTACTCTTAATCAATTGGGTCAATTAAGAACAATTGAAACTCAAAACGGAGTAATTCAATTTGACCCGACAACTTCAGAATTGCACGTTGCACTTTATGTTTTAGACCAAGTTCAAGGTGGAACTATCAAATCAGTTTCTCTTTCTCCAACTTCAATTAATTCAGATAAAAATTCCTATGCCTCATTACTGACAAGTTTATCCAATCTTCTAAATAAAATTAATACTGGTCAATCATTATCTGCATCAGAATTAGATTTGTTAAGGCAAGTGTTAAGTAGACCGGTGCCAAATGGAACCAACCTTACCCCAGCTCAAAAACAACTTCTTAATACCGCAGTTGTCCGACAAGCATCGGGTCTTCCTTTGTCTTCCGCTCAACAATCAATTTTAGACCAAGCAAATGCAAATCAATCTTCACCAGGAATTGTCGTTTTAACTCCTGCTCAACAAAGCATTCTTTCTCGTGCATTAACTACAACAAATACTCCTAATGCACAAAGCATACTTGGAGCAATTAGTGCAAATCAACCATTAACTTCATCACAACTAACTGCAGCAACAAATGGAGTAAATTCAGCTGCTTCAGCAGGAACAATCAGTTCATCTGACGCATCAGCACTAAATAATGCTTTAGCAAGTTCTAATCCATCGGCAACAAATCAAATACTTGGTACATTGTCAAGTGGTGGACAATTAAATTCAGGTCAACTTTCATCAGTAAATTCAGCATTATCTCAAGAACAACAAATCGCATCTAATTTAGCAGCTCAATCTCCTGCATCTAGTCTTCCTGCAATTCAATTAGGTGGAGCAACTGATAGTGTAGGTGGTTCAAGTGCTGCACAATTAAATAGCGCATTAAGTAAGTTAGGCGGATTAACTTCGTTTAGTACTCCTACTACAACTTATCAAATAACTCACGATAGCTCTGGAAATGCAGTATTGAACACTTTAGATAAGAGTACTGGGAACACTACTTCTGATCAAATTACTGGTCCTGCAACTCAAAGTGGCAATTCGGTAGTTATTCCTACAAACAAAGGACCATTTAACTTTACGTTAAATATGAATCCAAATTCCGGTCAACCAAGTATTACGGTAAATAGTCCTCAAGGTAGTTCAACTGCCCCGTTAATTCTAGCACAAGGTCCAGGCGGTTTACTTTATTATGATACACAAACCGGCACCTGGAAAGCACTAAATGGTTTAGGTATGCCCTCCAATCCAAACTTTGCAGCATATGGTGCTCAATTTACTGGAAGTTCAACTGGCACTACTGCAAACCCCGCAACTGATCCTTTTGGGTATAGTAACATACTTGGTAATTCCAATTCGACCAATCCGCTTCTTGCTTTACCAAGTTGGCCAGAAAATAATTTAGAGTTTGTATTAATGTTTGTAGTTGTTTTAGGTTCACTATTAGTAATAAGAGTAAAGAAAGCAAGACTTTCAAAATAAGAAATTTATGTTAAAGAGCCTCGGATGAGAATTGGACTCACGACCTTCTGCTTACCATGCAGACGCTCTACCACTGAGCTACCGAGGCAACTAATGATATATAAAATTTAGATAGGCAATTCTTTAAAAATTGTCTTTAAAGAATCTTTGTTCAATATTTTATTAATAGCTATTATATTTATATGCCAACCTTATCAAATTATTATTAGAATAATTAAATATACTAATAGTTATCTTTGGTGAAAAATTATATGGGTAAGTTTCCAGTTGCAGATGCTGCAATGTTGAAAGTTTGGGTTTGTAAAAAATGTAAAGCTAGAAATCCAGCTCACTCAAAAACTTGCAGAAAATGTTTCGGCTCACACTTAAGGCCAAAAAGACAAAGAAAGAAGGAAACTAAGGGATAAGTTAAATTTAAACTTATTTCCCTATCCTTCTGTTTTTTATTTGTTTTAGCGTTTAGCTTATTGTAATGCAATGCAGGGATGGCAGAGCTTGGCCAAATGCGGGAGACTTAAGATCTCCTCCCTTAGGGGTTCGGGGGTTCAAATCCCTCTCCCTGCATTTAACTTTTTTTATTATTTCTAAATTATTTCATCACTTTTTTTTAAAATTTTAGCTAATGTTATTCAAATTAATCAACTAACAGTTGATTTCCATTATACCGAATATATTTATATGTAATAATCCGAATTAAATCTAAGAATTGGGGAAATGGAAGATAATTCTAAACCATTGCATTCTTCTAAAGACTTATCTATTTTAATTGAAGAACTCAGATTATTTCGGGATAATCGAGGTTGGAAAACTAATCACAACCCAAAGAATTTAGCTGTCTCAGTAGTAATTGAAGCTTCAGAACTACTCGAGCATTTTCAATGGAAGAGTGAAAAAGAATCACGATATTTAAGTCAATCAGAAGAGAATAAAGTTATTGAAGAAATGGCAGATGTGTTTATCTATTTGCTTTATCTTTCAGAAGAATTAAATGTAGATTTAGTTTCTGCTGCTTTTAATAAAATGAATAAAAATTCTTTAAGGTATCCTGCAGAAAATTCATCTTATAAATTAAAAAATAAGCAAACTTCTTCTATTAATAAAATTGATGAAAAATCAATCATCCCAACAAATCAATTATCGATTTATAACGAGTATTCTGAATATTTCGATTCATTAATTGAGTATTCGGACTCAGAAAATGAAATTAAATTCTTAAAAGAATTTATTCAAACTAACTTTGTCAAACCAAAAATTTTAGAATGTGGTTGTACTACCGGTCGATTAACTATTCCTTTGTTTTTAAACGATTTTAATGTTACTGGATTAGATAGTATAGAATCGATGATTATCCTGGCAAAAGAAAAGAATAGCGGAATTCATTTTATTTTAGCAGATTTTTCAAGCATTCCATTAAATAACGAATCATTTGATGTAGTATTTTGTGGTCAAGGGACTATCAACCGATTAATTAATGAAAAAAATTTAGTTGGCTTTTTTGATGAAGTATTCAGAATACTAAAAACAAATGGCAAATTAATTATTATTGAAGATTGCAAAACTCAAAGAAAATTCGATTATAATAAATCTTTTGAAAATGAATTCATTCAAATCAATATTAAAATTTCAAGTAAAATTAATTCCGGTTTAATTTTAAAAAACTATAATTACTTAATTCAAGATAAGAAATCAAATAAATCAAAGAACATTCAGGAGAACACAATTGAGAAAATATGGGGTTTAAAGGAAATTCAATCTCTTTTAGAGTTATCTGGTTTAGAAATTGAAAAAACTTTTGGAGAATTTGTTTTAAATAAAAGCTTCGAAAGTAAAAACGAGAACTTAATAATCATAGCTAAAAAAACCTTAAACTAGAAATCAATTAAGTGTACTTTTGAATTCTTTCCATTTGAAACAACTACGAAATTTCCATCGTGCATCCTATGATGTTCGATAGAGTTCTCTTCAATTTTGTTGATTATATGGTCTTTTTGGTCGGATAAATCTACTTCGTTTTTTGGGCCGTATTTAAATTTCTCTTCCAAAGTTTTTCCTAAGAATTTAGTATATACTCCAAAATTACCATTTCTAAGTTTTTTATAATTTAAAATTGGTTCAACTGGAATATTTTGAGAATAAGCTCTTTGCCAATTACTAAATGATTTCGGTTTTAATTCTTTGTAAATTATAGTAAATCTATCTTCTTCTAAAGGTGTTTTACTATCAATCAATTTCAAATTATTATGATTAATTATTGTTTTATCATTAGTTAAATTCCCAAAGTTAATTCCAACTATTCTCGAACTTAATTGAGAGTTATCTAATTTAGAATAAATTTCTTTCGCTATTCTAGCTTGATTTTTAATGTGATTATGGTCGTTTAAGTCCGTATTCAATATTGCTTTAGATAAAAATGAAAGTCTGTGCTCTTTTGGAATTTGAGTTTTAATTATTTGTGCTAATTGATTTAATGTAATTGGATTTTTAGATTTTTTTAAAATACCAGGAAGCGCCTGTTCGAAAAATTCATTTCTTTCTTCAGGTTCAATATTTGGAAGTATTTTCTTTGTAATTATTTTCCAGTTTTCTTTTGATATTTTTGTTCTTAGTAAATAAGGTAATGATGATTCTATAAAACGAATTCTTTTTTCTTGTGGAAGAATAGGTAGAACATCTTTCGATACAGCTTTCCATATTTTTGTATTTGTTTTTAATTGAAGCGGTTTAATCAAAGAATATTGGAATAATTCATTATATTGATATTTTGGAATTTGAGGAAGTATATGTGAGTTGATTGCTTTCCATACTTCACGATTATTATTAACCGATAGAGCCGATGAAAGAGAGTATCTAAAAAAATCTGCTCTTTGGTCAACTGGGATGCTGGGAAGAATTTTTTGAGAAATTGAAATTAATGTGCTATTACTTGGTTTTTTGGATATAACTGACACGAGTGGTTTACTTACAAAATATTTTCTTAAATCGAACGAAATTTGTGGTATAATTCCGTTTTCAATAATCTTCTGAGTTTTGCTATTACTATTTTTTCTCATTTCAAGCAATCTGTTTATTTTTACTTTTAAACTTATTTACTTCCGTTTTGATTCAATGCGTTTAATTGCCAGAAGCAAAGCAAGTGCAGTTGGGGAAGATTCTATTTTTCCATTCAATACCATATTTTCAGCTTTTTTAATCGGAATATAATTCACTTTTCTAATATCTTCGTATCCCTTTGAGCCTCTGTCGTGTTTTTTAACACCGGATTCAACATCAAACGTTAAGTACATATGATTTTTTCTAGTAAACTGACTACAACTTTCGTAATAAGCTCCTAATTTTTCAATTTTTTTACATTTTAATCCGGTTTCTTCTTCGAACTCTCTTTTAGCAGCAACATCCGGTTTTTCTTTTTTGTTTAAAGCTCCTGATGGAAACTCAATTTGAATTTTTTTTGTTAAATACCTATACTGATGAATCATAATCAATTCTTTCTTGTCAGTTACAGCTACCATCAATGCCGCATCTTCATCGCTCCAATACGTCCAATCTTTCTTTGAACCATCTGGTAACAGAACAATGTCTTTTTTTACATTAAAATATTTTGAACTGTATGCAGTTTTACTTTCAAGAGTTTTCCAATTTTTCATTTATACTCTCCTTGCTCCGTAATAACAAGGGGTGCTTTGACCATTTTGGCAATCAATTGCGGCATATCCTGTACATAAGTTAGCGTACTGTACTTTTGCTCCCGTGTGTGGAGATTCGATATAAGTGCAACTTTGATATGGTCCCGTGCCCAAATATATACCAACGTGGGAAACGCCATTGGTATTTCCTTGAGTGGGGTCAGTATTCGAGAAAAATACTAAATCTCCTGGCTGTAAGTCACTTCTGCTTACTGCTTGACCTGTTAATACCTGTTCGCCCGATGTTCTAGGAATATCTATTCCTGCATATTTTCTGTATAGTGATTGGACAAATCCAGAGCAATCAGCACCTGTTGTTAACGAAGTGCCACCCCAGACATATTGTAGTTTTCCTATGTATTGAATTGCTTGGTCTGCTACTTGATAGTTTATTTGGGAGTTTAAGTTTCCATTTTGAGAAATTATACAAACACCATTATATGAATCAGAAAAACAGTTTGCTTGACTTGAAGTAAAACTTTGTGAATAAACAAAATTTGTCAGACACAAAAGAGAAAATAAAATAAATATTGAATAAACTAGTTTTTTCATTTCTCTACTCTTTGGTTTGTTTAGTTATATTTGTTTACAAAACTTTGTACATTTGCAATATATTCCGGAACGTTATTGTTGTCCGAACTTGGAGCATAAATCGGAACAATTTGATTTAAGGTGTAATCTCCTTTAGAAAAATAATAGTTGTATATGTATGCGTCCCAATCTGTAACCGAGTCACAATAAGTTGAATAACTTTTAAATCTTGAAACTTTATTCACATCAGAATTAATATTTGGGTCTCCTGCTGTTCCTAAAGTCAATCCGAATAAATTTTTATTTCCATTCGGTAGTCCTATTCCAGCTGAACCTAAACTCGTTTCTTCATTGGCAAAACCGAGCATATAAATTGGGTTTACTCCGTATCTAATTCCTTCATTATATGCACAAACTGCAAATCCATTTTCTGTTGAAATCGGGGTCCCTAGTTTATTTACTAAGTTTATAAATGAAGATTGACTGAGTGTAGGTTTTGAATTTAACGAACCCAATCCCGTTGACCCGGCAAAACCATTTTCTAAATATCCGTTCTGAGATACAATACAAACTCCATTATACGAATCAGAAAAACAGTTTATACTATTAAGGTTATTATTTTGAGCCGACTGAGCTTGAATAAATGGTAAAATAAGTAATAATGAGAAAAACATTACAAAAATCGTTCTATTTGACACGATTTTATTAATCGGATTTAAGTTTTTAATCTTCCTATTAATCTGATTATTTAATCAAATCTGTTTCGTTACTTTGACTGATAGTTTCTGTTTTTTCGGATTGTTGATTTTCTAAGTTGTCTTTAATTTCTGGAAGCTTTTCTTTAGGTTTTCTTAAAAATGTTAGAAAACTAGTATGTCTAAGTCCCATAGTTACAGGTCTGCAACCTTGAGGTCTTATTAGCCATTCTCTTTCATCACATTCAACTGTTTTAATATGAGTAAATCCTACTTCTTCTCCTGCAATAACAAAATCCTTTGCCTGTTCGATGTTTGGACAAAAACCGACAACATATCCTTTTGGTTTTAATGAATTAATTGCAAATTTTAAAACAGCGGGAGAACCAGCCAAATCTAATGTTATTAAATCTAAGTCAGTTTCTTCAATTCCTAAAAAAATATCTGCAACTTTAACCTTTGCAACCGATTCAAAACCAGCTTTAACTATATTCTTACTTGCTATTTCAGCAAATTCAGTTCGTCTTTCATAAGCAGTAACGCTACCTTCTTTACCCACAATAGATGCAAGATAAACAGTTAGCCATCCACTTCCTGCACCCGCATCAATAACTTTATCTCCTGGATTAAGGCCAGTAAATGCACTTACAAAAGCAGCATCTTTAATTAAAACTACTTGGGGTCCTCTTGCCAATTTTTTGAATATATTGCTATCTAGCATTTTTATCGATATACTCGTTAACTTTTTTATTTAGGCCTTTTTATCCCCAATAGTAAAAGTATGAAGATGGAAGACTGCTTGAAACATAGTATGCGTTATAGTTGTAATAATTTGGTGTAACTGAGTAATATGGATAACTAATGCCATAGTAAGGAGAGTTCGAATAAATTCCGTTGTATCCGTATATGTTATTGTAAGTATTGGTGTTATACGAATCAGTTATGGTATTAAATGAATTTGAAAATGAATTCGAATTTCCATATCCTGCCGAACTAGTTGAGGGATAGGGGTTGGATGAAGGAATATTAGTGTTTAAGTTAGCAAAATTGCTACTTTGAGAATTGTAATAGTTTTGAGAATATTCACTATTTGGTACATTTGCAACTGCCAATGCATTATTGTATTGAACGCCATCTACAACATAATTCGCAGTGTATGCTGGATTAGAGTAAACGTGTGAAACACCGTTTGAATCAACAAAATTATTGTATTTTATATATGGATTGTATTCTGCTGGAGTATTTGGATTTGAATTATACCAATTAATTGCTAATTGATTGTATTGCGAGTTTAAGTATCTGCAACCAGAACCATCCCAATAAGCTACTGCGGTATTACAATTTCCATTTGGACCGGAACTTGCTCCGCCGTTGCTCCAAGTGGGCATTAAAGTCGAATCTGCCTTTACTGATGAAAATAATGATGCAATAACTAAAAGAGCACCGACAATTAAAACTGCAAATTCAATTTTTTTATTCATAGTTTGATAATCACCAATTAATTTGAAAAAAATGTTAAATTCTTAATTAATTGTTACTACTATTAAGTAATTAATTATATAAAAGGCTTTGGTTTTTTGATTTTTAGTTAATTTTTCTTTTGAAGCATAAAAAAATTCAAAAAGCCTCGGGCGAGAATTGGACTCGCGACCTCCTGTTTACAAGACAGGCGCTCTACCACTGAGCTATCGAGGCAGATTAAAAATTAAATTAGCTAAGAATACTTTTAGTTCTACATAACAATTATATCGTTTAACGATTAAATTTGTTTGTTAGTTTTTATGCTATTATTTAATTATTAGTAGTTTGATTGGGGGATTGGTAAATTTGGCAGAACAAGAAGATGTCGATGAAAAAATCTACAAAATGCTTGCCGGAGAATTTTCGTTCTCACCTGCTATGGCAAAGCAATTAGGTTCATTTATCAAATTTCTTCATAATTTTTCACAGTATATGGGTGCGCACAAATACTATTCTGATGCTTTAAACAAACGAGTAGCTATGCTGATTCTCGAATCAGATTTACTTGCTTTAAGTGCTGAGAAACTTAGATTAGAAAATGAAGAAATCTATTCTCAAATGGAAATCGCTCACTATTCCAAAAAAGAAATCGATGCAAAAAAGAAAGCAGAATTGAAAGCTAAGGTTGACGATTTTAAGGTGCAAATCAGCAATTTAACCGAAAAAGCATTGGAGTTACATAGTAGTGCAACCAAGCTTATGCAAGATATCAAAACTGAATATGCTAGTACATCTACCTCCTCTAACAATAATAGGACTGATTACTAAATTCCCCCAAAAACCTTTATTTTTTAAATAAAGGTATTTCGGGGTTTCTTTTTTAAATTCTGCATAGTTTTAGGCATTGTAGGATGCACTCAAAGCAACTACGCAGAGTTTAATCCAAATGTATTTATATTTATTTGATTTAATCATTATACTGCTGATGTTGTATTCAGCAGGAAATTATAATGTATCTTTCAGGAGATTCTTTAATATTTACATTAATTGCTTTCGGTGTAGGCCTTTGGGCTGCTTACCGGTATATAGCGAATTATGAAAATATTTTAGTAATTGTCGTAGTTGCATTTTTACTTGCAATGTTTGGTACAAGTTTAAATGTTTTTCTTTCACAAAATTTAATATCTGCCCTTGCAATAATTGGTATGTTGGTAATTCTAAGTCAATATTTGACTGGAATGTCATTAACTGAATCGTTTGTGATATTATTGGTGGCCTGGATAATTGGCTCAACTCTGTTAAATGTGATTTAAAATGGGAAATTACGTTTGTTCAAAATGCGCTAAAAAATTTAAGGCTTCAGACTTAAGTGTTCAAACCTTAAGATGTCAATATTGTGGTTCAAAAATTATGATGAAGGAATCTCTTCCTACAGCAAAGAGGTATAGTACAGATTAATAGTTTAAGTTTGAATGGTGCTTTTTCTTTTCAGTAATGAAAAAAAGTCACTAAGTAAAATTATTTAGTAATTTTAAGGATGATGATTGAATATGGGAAAACACGGTCCAAAGCGCGGTTCTAGAGCATTCTGGCACAGAAAGCGCGCATCAAGTATTGTTTGCGCACCTAAGTTTTGGGATTCAAAGAATCCTGGATTAAGTGCATTTGTAGGTTTTAAGGTAGGTATGGCTCGCGCCACAATGGTGGATGATTCAGCAAGCCCAATGGCAGGACAATCAGTGACAATTCCTGTAACTATTATCGAAGTTCCCCCAATTTTCATTTATTCAGTTACTGCTTTGAAGAACACTCCAGTTGGATTAAAAAATATTGTTACTATTGCTGCAACAGGTTCTCCAAAATTAGCAACTCGAAGTATTACTCCTGCTAAAAAACCAAAGCACAATTTAGACGAAATCGAATCTTCCCTTAAAGATTTTGCTCAATTAAGAATTGTTGCATTAACTAACCCATCCAAAACTGGTACTGGAAACAAATCACCTCTACCAATCGAGATCGGATTAGGTGGCACCATTCAAGAGCAATTCTCATTTGTAAAAGAATATCTTGGAAAAGAAATTTCAGTTTCTAAAGTACTAAACCCTGGCGACTATATCGATGCTATCGGAGTTTCTATCGGACACGGTTGGCAGGGTGTAGTTAAAAGAATGGGAGTAGCACTCAACCCACACAAAGCCACTAAAGCAAGAAGACACGGCGGTTCAATTGGTGGAGAAACTCAAGCTAAAGTTATGTTTACTGTTCCTAGAGCAGGTCAACACGGGTTTCACCGAAGAACTGACTTGACAAAAAGAATATTGATGGTTGGAGAAGCAAAATCTGCAACATTCATACCAAAATCAGGATTGAAGAGATACGGAAAACTTTCTTCAGACTTTGTTTTGTTGCGCGGAAGCGTTCCTGGTCCAGTAAAAAGAATGATTACATTGAGAAAAAGTATCAGGCCAAAAGAAATCAAAGCACCTGGACAATTAGTGTTTGAAGCTTAAAAGGAATAAACTATGACTAGCGTAAAAGTATTTGATTTAGAAGGAAAATCTGCACAGTCAGTTGACTTACCATCGCAATTTGATTATGCTGTTCGACCCGATTTAATTAAGCGTGCAGTTCACGCACTTTTCACATTAAAACTTCAACCAAAAGGAAACTTTCCACTTGCAGGTATGCAAACAACTGCAGAATATTTTGGTAGAAGACACGAACCAAGACAAACAATCAATACTGGTCGTTCAAGATTACCAAGAGAAAAATTAAGTGGAAGTAGACTTGGTAGAGTAAGAATGGTTCCACATTCTATGGGTGGACGCCGTGCACATCCTCCAAAAGTTGCCAAGATTCTTGTTGAAAAAATTAACTTTAAGGAAAGAAATATTGCAGTTTGCAGTTCAATTGCAGCTACTGCAAAACCAGAGTTTGTTAAAACTCGCGGTCACAAAATTGAAGGTTTAACCTTACCTTTAGTAATTAACTCATCATTTGAACAAATAAAGCGAACCAAAGATGCAAAAGCAATTTTTGATAAACTTGGTCTTGCAACTGATTTAACTCGTGCTGTTGAAGGACGAAGAATCAGAAGCGGACGTTCAAGAATGAGAAAGGGTGGATACCGCACTCCAAAAAGCATTCTTATTGTTTATGGAAAGAATGATTCAATTTGGAGAGCAACTCGAAATATTCCTGGTGTTGATGCAATACAAGTCGAAAAACTCGACGCATCAGTATTAGCTCCAGGTGGAGTTCCAGGCAGATTAACTTTATGGACTGTTCCTGCAATTGAAGAATTAGGTCAAAAGAAACTTTTCTTACCTACCCAATCAGTTGTTAAGTCTAAAGGTGAAAAAGCATGACTTTAATACTCGCACCATTGACAACCGAAAGAGCAGTATCGCAAATTGAGCGATTTAATAAAATTGCCTTTTATGTGTCCAATGAAGCAACAAAAGACGAACTTAAAAAAGAAGCAAACGTTAGATTTTCAGTTAATGTAAAAAGTGTAAATGTTCGAGTCAGAACTGATGGAAGAAAAATTGCAGTATTAACTTTAACTAAAAATGGAGAAGCCGCAGGTTTGGCAAGCAAACTTAAAGTTCTTTAGTTTCATCTAAAAAAAGAGTGAAAAAATTATGGGAAAGATGCTTACTCAACAAAGAAGAGGTAAAGGTTCATCGGTATTCCGATCACCTGGATTTAATTTCTTATCGGATATCACTTATCCAAAACAAATTCAAGTGGGTTATGCTCAAGTTATCGCACTTTACGATGACCCGGGACGATACACTCCCGTTGCAGAATTAGAATTCGTAGATGGAACTAAGTTACTTATGCTTGCAGCCGAAGGAATGGCAGTTGGTGATAAAGTTTCAATGGGTGATGTTCCTACATTTTCTGTAGGTTCAATTAAACCCTTATCATTAATTCCTGACGGAACTCCAATCTTTAACATTGAAAGACATCCTGGCGATGGAGGCAGAATGGCCCGTTCAAGCGGAACTGCTGGTTTTGTTGTCGCTCACGATGAAGATACTGGTTTAGTTACCATTCAACTTTCATCAAAAAGAACAGTTATTCTTTCACCTCTATGCAGAGTTACTTTAGGAGTAGCAAGCGGTGGCGGAAGATTAGAAAAACCATTAATGAAAGCAGGAAACAATGCATTCAAACAC
>JAJXUZ010000016.1 GCA_021782355.1 Microcaldota archaeon
AATATTGTGGGTTCTCTGTTTTCCTATACCAATTTCAGTTTAATTATCTGCAACGTTAAAATGTTCATTACAAGGTTATCTGAAGAAAAATAAAAACGTAGAATTGGTTTTAGGTTGATTTTTTTACTATAATCAAATTCTAGAAATCCTTATAAGCTTGTTCTGGACAAATTTTTAATGCTGCTTTATTAAATTCTAGTTAAATTCAATACTTATCTCAAAGGTGGCAAAAAAATGTACTATTCATCAAAATTCCTAGAAAAAGTAAGAATTCCTCCCTCAATGTTCGGTAAAAGAATCACTGAAAGTGCTCTTAAGATTTTAAGAGAGCAATATGAACGTACCGTTCAAAGAGATTATGGAATTATTATCAGTCTTTACAATCCAAAAATTGTATCCTCTGGAAAAATCATTCCTGGTGACGGTTCAGCATATGTTGATGTTGAATTTGAAGCAATTGTATTTAGTCCTAAGGTTAACGAAGTAGTAGTAGGAGAAGTAAGTGAAATTGTTGAGTTCGGAGCATTTGTTAGACTAGGACCAATTGACGGATTAGTTCACGTTTCTCAAGTTGCAGATGATTATTTCACTTACGATAAGAAAAAAGGCGTATTAACTGGAAGAAAATCCAAATCAATAATTAAGAAGAAAGACAATGTTCGTGCAAAAATTGCAACAGTTAGTTTCAAAGATAATATTCCAAATTCAAAGATTGCATTAACTATGAGGCCTACCGGTTTAGGAAAAGCCAAATAAAATAAACAAGGCGAATTACAAAAATGGCACAAAAAGCTTGCAGAAATTGCAGAATTATAGTTGAAGGAGAAAAGTGTCCTTTATGCCAGTCCGAAGACCTTACAAAAACTTGGGAAGGACTTATTATGGTAGTTAATCCAGAAGGTTCAGAAGTGTGCCAAGCAATTTCAGTTACCACTCCTGGCGTCTATGCTCTTAAAATAAAGTAGTTTTTTTGAGGTTATCATAAAAATGGAAATTAAAATTTTACACGAAAAAGAAAATTCTGCTTTAAGCAGAAAAGAAATCACTGCAAAAGTAAGTGGTTTTACTAGCAGTCCAACTAGAACAGATTTAATTAAAGAATTAAGCGAACATCTTAAAACCGATGCAAACAGAGTTTATATTGATAAGATCTATCCTCATTATGGGGGAGTGTGGGCAAATATTGAAGTTTCAATATATTCTACTCCAGAAGAATTAAACAAAATTGTTCCTGAAAAAAGAAGACAAAGAGAAGTCAAAAAACAAACTGCAAAGAAGTAAGTTAATTAAAATTACAAGAGAGTGATTTATTCAAAATGGCAGATGACAAAAAAGCTGGCGCAAAACCATCAGCACCAGCAAAACAAGCATCAAAAAAGAGCTCAGGTCCAAAACCCTACGTTGCTCTTAGGGCCTGTCCAAAATGTGGACCAGGAGTACACTTAGCAAATCATCAAGGTAGAATGAGCTGCGGAAAATGCGGTTACACTGAATTTTCAAAACAATAATTTATTTTGGGGAGATATTTTCCCCCACTTATTTTTTTTTAAATTAATTTTTTTAACTTTATAACTAACTTTTATTTATTGGGTAGTTTGGAGGTTCATCCGTAACAGTAATGTTATGTACGTGTCCTTCAGCAGAACCGGCCGATGTAATTCTTGCAAACATTGAATTCTTCTTCATTTCTTCAATGTTTCTAGCTCCACAATAACCCATACCTGATTTTAATCCGCCAATTAGTTGAAATGTAACTTCATTAATTGAACCGCGATAGGATACCAATCCCTCAATTCCCTCTGGAACTAGTTTATCCCTTTCACTAATTTCTTGTTGATGATATCTTTCTCTTGCGCCTTGATTTTTCATCATTGCGCCAACCGAACCCATTCCTCTATACTGTTTGAATTTTCTTCCGCCAACTACTACCAATCTTCCTGGGGATTCATCGGTTCCAGCAAATAAACTACCTAACATTACACAGCTTGCACCAGCAGCAATTGCTTTTGCAATATCTCCTGAATATCTAATTCCGCCATCTGCAATTATTGGTATTTTAGAGTCATTTGCAGCTTTACTACATTCAAGTATTGCAGTTAATTGGGGCATTCCTGCTCCGCTAACAATTCTTGTGGTGCAAATACTTCCCGGACCCTGTCCAACTTTAATTGCATCCGCACCAACTTCAATTAAATCAATTGTTGCTTGTCCGGTTGATACATTTCCTGCAATTACTTGTAAATCCGGATAATGTTTTTTAATTTCCTTTACGCTTTCAATTACTCCTTTTGAATGTCCGTGAGCAGTATCAATTACAATTGCATCAACATCTTCTTTGACTAAAGCATCTATTCTTGCTAAATCATCCACTCCAACAGCAGCTGCCACCATTAAACGTCCTTGTTTATCTAAACTAGCATTAGCTATTGATTGAAGTTTCATCACGTCTTTATAAGTGATTAATCCAGCTAATTTTTCAGCATCATCTAATAATGGAAGTTTTTCCACTCTTTTTTCGTGCATTAGGTTTTTAGCTTCAATAATTCCAATTCCTTTTTTTGCAGTTATTATTTTCTTAGTCATCAAATGTTCTACTAATGCATCATTAGAAGGAGCAAAACGCAAATCTCTGCCCGCAATCATTCCAAGTAATTTATCCTTCTCTACAACTGGAAATCCAGATACTCCAAGTTCACTTGAAAGTTTTTTAACGTGCTCCACGGTGTCTTTTGGTCCAACTACTACCGGTTTGTCAATTATCCAATTAGTGTAATTTTTTACTATTTTTACCATTTGACTTTGGTCATAACTGTTCAGATTTCTATGAATTACTCCAATTCCTCCAAGCAAAGCTAATGATATTGAAGTTGATGATTCAGTAACAGTATCCATTGCAGCAGATACGATTGGGATTTTTAATTCAATATTTCTTGTAAGTTTAGTTTTGATGTCAATTTTTTGAGGAACTATTTCAGAATAGGCAGGAACTAAAACAACATCATCGAAGGTTAATGCAGTTTGCCCGTTAGCAAATTCGATTAGTTTGTCCATTAGCTGGTTTATTCCTCCCAATCAAATATTTACAATTAGCTTTTGATAATATTACGATTATTTCTAATAAATAGTTTAATATATTCCAAACAAATTATAGTGTTTTTGACGCTGTCTATTTTTAGGCAAGCGTTGTGAGGCGCATTGTCCTATGTCAAAAATATCAATTATTGGCGCTGGTTTTGTTGGAAGTACCTGCGCATATGCAATGTTAATTGAATCTGTTGCTCAAAATATCGTTCTTATTGATGTAAACGGGCAACGAGCAAAAGGCGAAGCAATGGATTTAGAGCACGGCCTTCAATTTTTACCAACCGCCTCAATTGAATATTCCGACAACCTATCTGCCTGTAAAGATTCTGATATTGTAGTTATTGCTGCTGGGGCAAACCAAAAACCAGGCGAAACCCGCCTAGATTTATTAAAGAAAAATTCCGCAATATTCAAAGAAATTATTCCAAAAATTGCTAAAAGTGCTCCCAAATCTATAATTTTAGTAGTAAGTAATCCAGTTGATGTAATGACTCGTTTAACCTTGGACTATAGTAAATTTCCATCCAACCGAGTAATAGGTTCAGGTACTACGCTTGATAGTGCAAGACTCAGATTCTTATTAGGAAAATATTTTGATTTAAGTCCTTCAAGTATCCATTCTTATATTTTAGGAGAACACGGTGATTCATCATTTCCAGTTTGGAGTTCTTCTTCAATTGCCGGATTAAATATTTGTAAACATCCCGATTTTAAAAAATCAGAAATGGAAAAAATAATTAAGCAAGTAAAAGGTTCTGCTTATGAAATCATTTCTGCAAAGGGTGCCACTTATTATGCAATCGGTATAGCTGTAAGTACTCTTTGTCGCTCCATATTAAAAGATGAAAAAAAGGTCTTCCCAGTAAGTGTCAAATTAAAAAACTATAACGGGATTTCTGATGTATGTTTAAGTGTTCCAGTTGTTTTAGCAAAAGAGGGAGCAATAAAACACCTAAACCACCCATTTGACAAATCAGAAATTGTTCAACTGAAAAATAGTGCAAAAATCCTAAACGATGCATATTTGCAAATTAAATAATTACCCTAATTTGATGTAAAAATCTCCTTTTCGATGAGTAGTGGTATTAATTAGATTTGCTTTACCCATTTTTAACTATTATTAAATTTGGTATGAAGAAAATGGAAAAAACTCAAAACTCAAATTTTTATGACTTTAAATCAATTGAAAAAGAGATTATTGAGTTATGGCAAAAATTACAGATTCCACAAAAGCTAAAGGAAAATAGAAAAAACGCCAAACCTTATTTTTTACTTGACGGACCACCTTACATCAATGCACTTCCTCACGTAGGGCACGTAAAATCAACCACTTACAAAGATATTTGGACCCGTTATCACTATATGTTGGGTTATGATTGTAAAATTCAAGCGGGTTTTGACACTCACGGTTTACCAGTGGAAGTTATTGTTGAAAAAGAACTAGGCATATTAAACAAGCAACAAATTTTTTCAATGGGAATCGATAAATTCGATGCTGCTTGTCTTAGTAAAGTTCTCAATAATGAAAAAGCTTGGTTAAGTTATTATAAAAGTTTAGGTTCTTGGAGAGCATATTTTCCTCCCTATTTCACCTATTCTCCTTCATTTATTCAAAGCGCTTGGTGGACATTTTCACAATTACATTCAAAAGGTTTAGTCCGACAGGGCTGGTTATCTATTCACTGGTGTCCACATTGCGAAACATCGTTGTCCGGTTATGAAGTATCTGATTCGTACGCTGAAGTTTCAGATTTAAGTGCTTATGTGATGTTTCCAATTAATTCAAAGCCAAATGAATATTTAGTTGTCTGGACGACTACTCCCTGGACTTTACCATCCAATGTTGCTATTGCAGTTAATCCAAATGAAAAATATTGTAAGGTTGAAATAACTTATCAAGGTGAAAAAAGATTCATTTGGATTGCTGAAAAAAGACTCTCATTTGTAATTGCAGATGCTAAACTTGAAGATTATTCCGTAGTTCAAACAATTGATGGCAAAGAACTTGAAGGTTTAGAGTATTCAAATGCAATAGAATGCTCAATTCAAAAATCATTAAATTCAGATGGTGTTTCAAGAAAAGTATATTTGAGCATTCCGATTTTAACTAATAAAAAATATAAAAAACACGTAAAAAGCGAAGAAACAAATGGCAATTCAAAAACTGCAAAATTAGTTTGTTCCGAATGTAATTCCACCAACGATTATCCTTATTCAGAAGCAATGAATGGACTTAAAGAAGGTCAAAAAATTACTTCAATAATCTGTTCAAATTGCGGTTCAAATAATTTGAAGTTTAAACAAGTAAACGAGCAAGAGAACTTAGAAGAATTTGAAGAATTTGTAACTATGGCAGAAGGTTCAGGAATGGTGCATACAGCTCCTGGGCACGGACAAACTGATAATTTATTTGGAAAGCGATTCAATCTCCCTCAAATTTCCCCTGTTGATGAACAAGGTAAATTTACCGAACAAGTAGAGCAGTGGAAGGGGGTTTTTGTTAAAGACGCCGACCCACAAATTTTAGATTACTTAAAATTAAACAAAAAGCTCCTTGCAGTTAAAAGAATTAAACACAAATATCCACTTTGTTGGAGATGCAAGACGCCATTAATTTTCAGACTATCCAGTCAACTTTATCTTTCAATCGAACCAATTAAAGAGAAAATGCTTTCGGAAAATAGCAAAGTTAAATGGATGCCACCTTATGGAGAAGAAGCATTAGGAAATTGGGTAGCAAATGCAACTGACTGGTGTATTTCCCAGCAAAGATTTTGGGGTATACCTATCCCGATTTGGAAATGTTCTAGTTGTTCGGCCTCTGTTGTTGTTTCAGGCATCTCTCATCTTAGGGAACTTGCAATTACCGACCCTGGCGAATTAACCGACCTTCATCGACACACCGTAGATTCTATTCAATTAAGGTGTAATTTATGCAACGGAACAATGTCAAGAATCCCCGATATCTTTACTGTTTGGTTTGACTCTGCCGTTGCTCCTTGGGCATCAATGGGTTATCCCTATTCAAATAAAGAAGAATTTGAAAGATTCTATCCAGTTGATTTAATAGATGAAAGTCAAGACCAAATTCGAGGTTGGTTTTACGTACTTCTTTTTGCTGGTGTGGGAACTTTCGGTCATTCTCCTTACAAATCAGTAGCAATGAATGGTTGGGTAGTAGATGATAAAGGAAAGAAAATGAGCAAGAGTGTAGGTAATGTGGTGTGGGCCCAAGAAGCTATTGAAAAATCAGGTTCTGATTCATTACGTCTTTATTTCTGCAAAGAGATTTCTCCCTGGGACGTTCAAAGATTTTCTTTTGAAGGAGTGAACGAAGTTTACCGTTCAATTAACATATTCTGGAATTCCTATCAATTCTTCCAAACCTATTGCAGTAATTCATTAGAGTCAACAGATTCTCTTAATACGATCGATTTATCCGATTCGATGTATAATTCAGATGACAAATGGATAATCTCAAGATTAAATTCAACTGCCTTAGCAATTAATCGCCACCTTAAAGAGTTTCAATTTGATAAAGCAGGCAGGATTTTAGTCGACTTTATTGTTGAAGACCTTTCTCGTCAATACATTAAGAAAATACGTGACAGAGTTTCAGTTGATGCATTACAAAAAGACAGACTATCCGCAAGTAGAATTCTAGGACATTCAATTTTACAATCTTGTTTATTACTTGCTCCATTTTCACCTTTTGTAAGTGAATACGTATATCAAAAACTAAACATCGCAGATAAAAAAGAAAGTATTCACTTTTGCTTTTATCCCCTAGGAAATGAAAGTTTAGTTGATTTGAATTTAGAGGAAAGCATACTTGCAAGTTCATCGATAGTAGAAGCCTCAAACGCATTAAGGCAAATCGCAGTTGTTAAGTTGCGTTGGCCTTTATCTAAATTAATTGTGAGTTCTTCTTATGCAAAAACCTGCTTAACTAGCCAAGCAGCTTCAATTGCTAACAGTTGCAATGTTTTATCAGTAGACTTTCTAGAAGATAATTTTGTTCCTTCTGATGGCAAATGGTCAGAAAAAGAAATTGAACTTGTACTTAAAGGAAAAGCTGTAAGAGTAAAAGTATTACTTAACTCGCAACTAACTCCATCATTATTACAGGAAGCATTGCTTAGGGAAGTTTCCCGTTCCATTCAATCTGCGCGAAAAGAATCCGGAATGCAAGTCGGTCAATTAGCCAAAGCAACTATTTCAAGCAAACAAACCGAAGTATTGAATTTCTTAAAATCAAAAGAATCGGAATTAAATAGCCAAACAAGTTGCAAGATAGTTTTTATGATGGATGACGGTAGAAACTGGCCAATTAAAGCAGTTGCAAATGATTTGGAAGCTTCAATTCTATTTGAAAAATAATTTAAAAACTTTTTTATAATTAGATGTTTTAATTCTAATTAAATATGCAAAACGAAGTTAACGAACCATCGCAAAAAATATTGCTCCTATCAATTGAAGAATCAATTCAAGCAATTAATGCCAATAATATCGGAAGACTCAGAGAAATTATTTCTAACTTAAACGAATTAGCTTTTTTGCAAGAAAGCAGTCTTCTTGTAAACTTCAGTTCAATATTTTATTCTATATCTAAATTTATTGAAAAAGACCATATACGAAATAGTCCAAAATGGCAATCATATAAACAATCATTAATAGAGAAACTAAATAAAAGTCAAGCTTGTTTAAAGTCAAATCCAATTAATTTAGAAGTTCTTGATTCAATTTCAATCGAACTTATTTCGGATTGTGATGAAATTAGTGAACTATTGGGCAGGTTTCACATTTCCACAGTTGAAAAAGCAAAAGTAAAAATTGCCGCTGATTTTTATGCTCGTGGAAGTTCGTTAGGTGTAGCTTCAAATTTAACTGGAGCAGACAAATCAGATGTCCTTACCTATATTGGAGCAACCAGAATCGTTGATAAGTATATGACAATTTCAATAAATTCAAGATTAAAATCCGCTGAAGAATTTTTCAATTAAACTCAAAGGCAAAAAAATGGACGCATCAAATCTAAAACCAAATTCAATTGTTTTTGATTCAAGCGCACTTATTACGCTGTCTCAAACCTGTTTGGCAGATGTAATACGCTTTTTATCTAAACAATCAAAAGGAGATTTAATTATTCCTCCTGCAGTTAGACACGAATCTGTAATTCATCCTCTTCATTCTAGAAGATACTCGTTATCGGCATTAAGAATTTCTCAATTAATTGAAGACCAATCTTTAAAAGTAATTGACCCGCCCGGTTTGAAAAGTAAAACTGACCAACTATTAAAAATTGCAAATAATTTATTATTAGTTCGAGGTAAGCCCATTCAACTTATTCAAGAAGGAGAAACCCAATGTTTAGCAATGGCTTGTCTTTCCGATGCATCTGCAATTGCAGTTGATGAAAAAACCACCCGTCTTTTACTCGAAGCTCCATCTGTATTGTTGGAAAAAACCGCATTAGAATTTAATAATCAAGTTTCATTTAATGCAAAAAATCTAAGGGCTTGGAATGCAATCACTCCAAAAATTCCTGTTATGCGTTCCTGCGAATTAATTTCTATTGCAGGAAAACGGGGATATTTTAAAAAATTCGGTGAATATGAATTTCAAGCAATTAATTCTTCAATAGCTGCTTGCAGAAATGTCGGTTGCAGTTTAACTGAACAAGAATTAATCGAATACGAAAATTTATCCTAAATACTCAATGTTTAATTTTGTTTTTCTTTACCAATATTTATATAAAAAATTATATCTGGGCGGTTAGATCAGCCTGGTAGATCGCATGCTCCGCAAACAAAAATTGAAAAATAATTTGTCGAAAAAGCATGAGGCCCCGGGTTCGAATCCCGGCCCGTCCACTATTTTGCAATCTTCAAATTTAAAACCAATAAATAAAAAAGAAAATAGTTTTTCTCTTGGATTAAAATTTATTTTATATTTTGGAATTTATTTTCTTCTTTTTTATTTTGTTTTTTACTTATTGAATATTAACGAATTACTTAGTTGGATTGCAGGAAACATTTCAGTTTATTTATTGACTTTGCTAAATATCTCAACAAATCTTAGTTATCCTACTTGGTCAAACGGTTATCCTGTAATTAATGGAACAATTAATTCAGTAAGTTTCTCAGCAGAATTAGTTCAATTATGTGCGGGTGGATTAGAACTTTCCGTTATTTGGGCAGCCATTCTTTCAACATCAGACCGAAGCTTACTTGATAGAATAAAAGGAATAATTTTAGCATTGTTTGTAATATTGGTTTTCAATCCGCTTCGAATTACCCTTACCTTATTGTTGATGGGTAGTGCCTACCTTCCTCTCTTTCACGATTTGCTGTTTCGTGCATTATTGATAATAGTAATACTAGGAACCTATGCATTTTGGTATTATTGATAATTAAAAATTTCACAAAAAATAATGTTATTAAAACGTATTTTTAAAATCTCAATCGTTGTAATGAATTTTCAAATGAAAAGAAAAGCCTTTATTTCCGCTCCATTACTTGGAACGTTAATTTTCCTTGCAGCAATCCTATTTGTTCTAAGTTTAAGTCAAATTGATCGAGCAGAAGTTTCGAGCATTTCATTAAATGCCTATCACCAAAGTATTTCTTCAAACTTGCAATATTTTAGAAATGATTTAAATGCATTATTTAGTGAAAGTGTTTCAAGAGCAGTTCAAAATTATTTAACCAGTCAATGCTGGAACGCATTTACTCTTCAAAATTCCTATAATTTACCAACCAGTCCCCAACAAACATATTCCACTGCTCCAAGGGGATTTGCAAATTTAAATACCTCTCAAGTTGATTTTGATAATCTTCCATTTTGTTTGAATACTCCTTTAGCTTCCCAAACTTCAAGTACATTTACTGCGGATTCAAATTACAATCAATGTAATAACAATCCTCTTACTTCACAACCATCTATTGTCGGAAATCCAAATCCAACTTATTCTCCTATATGTCAAGAAAATTGCAATAACGAATTGGATTATTATGAGTTAAGATATCAGCAATGCAGTGAAGTATCTTCGCTGTTGTTAAACGGCATTTGTTCTTTTAATTCAAATTACGGAATACCTGGTTGGTTTTCAACCGTATTAGGTCAATCTGGTGGCGGAGCAACCTGTACCTTTACCGATTCTGCCGGCAAACAATGCGTATCCTCAAACTTAAATGGAAATTTCACCCTTTCTTCAAGTACTTCTTCAAATTCAATTGCGGGCACCTGTGTTTCAACTGGTGCAAGTTGCACCTGCATAGACCAATATTCACAAAGCGTTCAAGCTTGTCCAACTTCTCCCGGAAAATATTTATCAAGTACTGGCAATTCATTTAGTTTTCAAGGACAATCATTCAGTATTCCTAATGCAAATTTAGCAAGACAATTAACCAATTCAGTAGGTTGTCAATTTACTACTGGCGGAAATACTTATACTATAAATGACCCAACAATGTATACAATTTCATCATCTGAGCCAACAGTATGTTATGGTAATTGTGGTTCAAACGGACAATGTTCTTCAAGTTCTTCAATTGATTTAAATGTTCAATCAGCCTGTCAGTGTATAGGCGGTTCTTGTTCCTCACAATCATCTTCTCCTACTGGTGCAACTTGTTCGGGTTCACAAGGAACTGTAATTAATTCGTTTAGTGGGCAACAACTTTGCACCCAGTTAGTTGGAAAGATTTTATTCGATTGTCGACAATTTGCAGAACACACAAATACTGCTGATTGTTCTTCGTCATCTACTGACAATAATGCCCAATGTCCTTACCGTTGCTGCAGCAAATATGCCCAGTTTAATCCAAACTTACAAGGTTCGTTATCAAATCTAAATGCATACGCAGGTCTTTGTTGTGCAGATACTAAAATTAAGTCATTAACTTCAAGTGAAAAACAATCATTAGGTTGTGATGCTTCAGGTAATTCGCAGTATTTAGTTGCGGGTTGTACTCAAGGCGGTTTTGCAATTCAATTAAATCCTTCTGCATCAAGTAACCTTTACCAAAGCATTCCAAGGATTCAAGCAACCGACCAAGCTGGAAATACTTTAAGTACTACTGCAATAAGTTCATCAAGTTCGATAGTACAAATCACCTATCCTCTTTTCAAGTATCTTGACGCTTCACTTAAAATCTATTCTGGAATTGCATATGGGGTTGGAAATGGTGAAAGTGATTTTCTAAATCCTCAAGTAAATATGAAGTTATTTTCTTCATCAACTCAAAACAAACCCTCAAATAATCAAGGAATAGTTCAAGGTTTATGTTACGGATCACATTGTTCAAGTTTAGGTAAAATTCCTCTAAACTATCAATTACTTTCTCAATCTTCCTCTGGAATATCGGTCAGACGAACATTTGTATCCAACGGTCAATCATTTAATATCGGCACTAACAATCAGAATGCTAAACAAGATGTATTAGATTCATCTGCAAATAATTTTGTAAATACTTTTCTTTATCCATACCTTCACAATCCTACTGTGAGTTATAATCCATCTACTACTAGCATCTGCCGACTTTTTTCTAGTAAATACTGTTCTGATTTTGGTTTATGTCAAAGTGAATTATGGGTTTCTTTTGATAGTGGAAACTCCTTCCAATTATTATGTCCCTCTTCTGTTGAACAAACAACCAGTTTACCAGTATACGATAAATCCAACATTAATTCAAATATCTACAAAGATGTTTCAAATCAATTAGTTGCAAATTCTCAAGGCAGTTGTAGTAACACCAATCCATCAAATAAAAATCATTGTGCTTATTTTGATTCATTTAGATTGACTTTTGAAATTCGGGATTCTTCACCATCTACTTTAGTAGATGCACCAACCATCAACGGAACTGGTACAACTAATGGCGGATACAATCCATTTTGCTTCTACATTAATCCGCAATTTTTATCTCCGTGCGTACTAAATCCCACAACCGGAACTTGCATGTCCAATCAACCAATTTAATTTTTTTACTCTTCAAATTCTTATTTGTCATTAATATTTTTCAAGCAATTTTTTAGGTCTTTAAATAGTATTTTTAAGTAATTCGTATTAATTTTATCAGAATGGCTTTACAAGAAGATTCAGAATCAGAGAATCCTTATACAAAACTAATAACTGAATTAGAAGAAAAGGGATTTCCACATCCTAAAGTCGTAGTTCCAGTATTAGTAGTGCTCATTTTAATTGCAATTGGCTTTTACGCATATTCAAATTTCATCCATCCATCAACATCAACCGGATCGATATCAGTAAGTGTCACCGATCAAAGCGGTTCGGCAGTTAGTGGAGCAACCGTAGAATTATTAGACTCAAATTCAAATGTTCTATCTACTGTTCAAACAGATGTTAATGGTCTTGCAACGTTTAGTAATGCACCGTCCGGAAGTTCAATTCAAGTTTCCGATTCGGGTTATTCTACATCAAATCAACAATTACAATCAGGAACTAGTGCAGTTCAAATTACTTTAAGTTCTTCTAATCAATTATCTCAAGTTTATAATGTTCAAGTGGGAGTTAGTGATACTAACAGTCAACAACCAATTTCCGGTGCATCGGTAACCTTACAATTTTCCGGTTCTGAAAATACCACTCAAACCGATTCTTTCGGAATTGCAAATTTTGCATTAAATAGTCTTCCACAAAATGCCACCATTTCAGTTTCAGCAAATGGATATCAAACTGCATTATTAAGTGATATTTCAACTTCAGCATTGCTCTCTTCTAATTCCACTCCAATTGCAGTTGAATTAAATGCATCCCCATCAGTTTCAGCTTCTACTACTCTCGGTTCAGTAATTGTACAACTTTCCTCTAAAAACTCACAATCCCTTCCAAACGGAATTCAAGTCTCTTTAATCAATCCAAACACTCAAGCTGTAATTTCTTCATCAATTGCATCCGCAAATACTGCCGATTTTGTTAACATTAGTCAAGGTACTTCATTTTTCATTTCAATAACTGACCCAACAGCAACCTTTCAACCATTCACAAGCACTTCTACTTATACTTTGAATGGAAATCTTCTAAACGTTCCAATAACATTAGTATCATCCACTCCAAGCAATCCTAATCTTTTAACAATTACTGTAGACGATAACAATGGCAATCCCATTCCATCTGCAAACATATTCATTTTCAATAAAAACTCAAACACTCTTTCTTCCCCACAATCAGCATCCACCGATTCAAACGGTCAATATTCTCAACAAATTTCCCCTTCCTCAACTTATTATGTTGAAGCTTATTCGGCAGGTTATCTCCCATCCTTTTATGATAACGTAAAACCCGGTCAATCAATTAGTTTTAGTTTAAATCCAGAAAGTTCATCTCCACAAAATTATGATACTGTAAATGTTCAAACTAATTTTGACGGTTCACCTTTATCTCAAGCCAACGTTGCATTCTATTCAAGTGGAGTAAGAAACGGATACTTTTTAGGAATTCCCGTTGCTGTTACTGGTGTTAATGGTATTGCCACCGTTCACGTTCCTTCTGAACTTGACGGTTCAGCCTATCAAATAGTTGCTTCGGCTTCTTATTCAGATAAAAGCGGTCAAAGTAATCCAATTCCAGTTAGTGACGGATTAAACATTAATTTGACTTTATCCGCACCACCATCAACTTTAATAGTAAATTCAATTGACAAGATTACCGGTCAGCCAATTTCAAATTCATTAATTCAATTTGTATTGAATTCCACTTCTTCAATTTCGTGCACCACATCAACAAATGGTTCTTGCTCTTTAGTTGTTCCTGCAGATACCAATTATCTTTTAGATGTGGGCGCTCCAGGGTATGCAGAATTTAGTTCAGCAATTCAATCTCCATTAGCGGCTGCAAGTGTAAATTATCAAAATGTTTCGCTTTACTCTTACTCCTCATTATCTTCAGTAAACGCTCAATTTTTAGGTTTCTACGATTCAAATGGAAACAAAGTTCTTTCCCTAGTAAATTCTCAAACTTATACTGCCAAATTTATCTTAAGCAGTCCTTCTGCTCAATTTTCAGGTTTGTATGTTAAAGCGGGTGACCTAAGTAATTCTGCAAATGATATTGTTTCTATAAGTTCCTATAATTCAAATTCAGCTGACCAAATAATTTCCGGATATCAAACTTCCACCACTGGTGGTTGCGACCCAGCATCAAATACTTCATTTGAATCCTCTACGATTTCAAATGGAGGATTAAAATGGGCAGAATTTGATTACTTAAACTCTCCAGCCGGTTCAAGAGAAATTGATTTGCAAATAACTGTTGCAGACAATGCCAATGCAAGCACCCCAATTAATCTTTATTACCGAGCATTTGGACTTTTTAACAACACGCCCAGCCTTTCTCCATTAGACCCCTCAGTTGCTCAAAACTTGGTTCAAGCAATAAATTCCAATTCACAAATTTCAGATACTAATTTCTGCGGAGCAAAGTTGAATGTTGCCTCTGCTACAGTTTCTCAGGCAAGTTTAACTTGCGATTCTAATGGTTTATGCACTCGATTTATCTTCTCGGACCCATCAACCGGACTATCTTCACAAAACGGATTATCTATTGCAGTTGGAAAAACTGTAACTATAAGTTATACTATATTCTCTCCAAACGCATTTGATTTATTGGGAGTTATTGCTCCATCTTTATTACTCACAAATACACAATCAAACAGCTCATTTACATCCGTAAATCAAAATTCATTATCATTACAATCAATAACTTCCCAATCAATATCGCAAACAAGTGAACAACTACTTCCAATTTCAGCAAATGCCAATCAATTAGTTACCGGAAGTTTTACTGCTCAGGCAATAACTCCTTCAATAATTACTCCGGTAAGTTTTGTTATTCATCCAACTGACACTTCAATTTCTCCCACCACCATTCCAGAATATATGAGGATTTATGGAAATGACCAATTCAACGTATCAGTTTCACCCTCGTCATTAAATCTTGGTCAACCAAACACCATTAACTTACAAATTCAAAGTGCATTATCAGCTAGAAACATCGAGCATGCATTAGTTACTTTTTATGAATGCGCCGATTCTCCAT
>JAJXUZ010000068.1 GCA_021782355.1 Microcaldota archaeon
TGGAAAATCAACCTTTGCAACAGCTTTAGCCGAGTTATATTCGAGCTCTGGCAAAATTGTTAAAACTTTAGAATCTCCCAGAGACTTGCAAGTAAGTAATTCAATTACTCAATATAGTCCGTTAGAAGGAAGCTTTGCCGATGCTGCAGATGTATTGTTACTTGTCCGGCCCGATTACACTATTTTCGATGAAATAAGAAAAGCAGATGAATTTTCAGTATTTGCAGATTTAAGGTTAGCAGGAATTGGAATGTTGGGAGTAGTTCACGCAAGTAAACCAATTGATGCTGTTCAAAGATTCATTGGAAGAATTGAATTAGGTATGCTTTCTCAAGTAATTGATACTGTAGTATTTATTTCAAAAGGAAAACCCTCTAAGGTATATTCATTATTTTCTACGGTACGCACTCCATCCGGAATGGCAGAAAGAGACCTTTCAAGACCATTAATTGAAGTAAAGGATTTTGAAACTGGTCAACTTGAATATGAAATTTATAAGTGGGGAGAAGAATCCGTAGTAGCTCCAGTTAGAAACTTCCAAAACTCAATTGATCCTAAACGCTCAATGAAAAAACCAAAGAAAAAAGGTAAATGGCGTTAAAATCTTTTAACTTTTTTCAAGTTATCCATTTTTTTGATTTAATT
Organism: Microcaldota archaeon; assembly: GCA_021782355.1. Lineage (GTDB taxonomy): Archaea > Micrarchaeota > Micrarchaeia > Norongarragalinales > UBA97 > JAJXUZ01. The sequence continues at coordinate 646 of JAJXUZ010000068.1, forward strand.
TGAATTTCAAGGGTTTTGGACTAAAATGGAACTTTTAGAAGAATTTAATTCTAATTTGGAAAATCTTCCATCTGATGTTTATTATCCCGATGATGATTCTTACTTACTTTCGGGTTTTGTTTCCACACTTGCAAAAGGAAAAGTATTAGATGTTGGATGCGGAAACGGATTGCAAAGTTTTAGTGCAAGTACAAACAATTCCGTAGAATCTGTACTGGGAATTGATGTAAATTTAAAAGCAATTGATTTTTGCTCGGATTTTTCAAAAAAAGCTAAAATTCCCAATTGTTCATTTAAAAGAATAGATTATTTTGATTTTATAAAATCCAATCAAATTAAGTTTGATACTATTCTTTGCAATCCTCCTTATTTGCCCACTGAAATTACAGAAAAACTTCAAGGTCAAATTAACGAGGCATTTGATGGGGGAATAGATGGTCGTAAATTCATCGATGGCTTTTTATCTACAGTATCTAATCAATTAACATCACACGGTCAACTTCTTACAATTGCAAGTAGTTTAAGCAGTATTGATAAGACAATAGAAGTTCTAGATTCCTTAGGGTTTACAAATAGGATTCTTGGTCAAAAGAGTTTCTTTTTTGAAAAATTAGTATGCATAAATTCAGTTAGAAAGTAGTTTTTTCAGTATTTTCTTCTTCACTATCTTTTTTCATCTTTTTGTATTTTCCATATCCAACATATGCAATTGCAATTACTAAAATTCCAATTAAGATATTAGTAAGATTGCCATTATTCGAACTGGTATTAGTTGTAGTTGCGTTTCTTTGCTGACAAGTTACCAAGGAATTTGAAATTACATTCATATCGTTATTTGCAAGTGTTACCAGATTTGGAACTGTTAGTAATTGAGCAATAGTGGAATTTTGCGGATTATTCATTATTGTTAAAATTGCTCCCGACTGTTTATTCAAATCACTATAACTTATTCCACATTTTTTATATTCGCTAATTGAGGTTGTACTTAAATCTCCACTTAATGTTGACAAAAAGGTTGGAGTTGCAGAATTAATTGCTGTTTTTGCCGCAACACGATAAATTGAAGCTTGAATGCTTTGATTCACTTCAGAAGGGATTTGCTGTGAGCCCGTTTGAAAAGTTGAGTCTGCGGGTTGAAGGACTTGTGCTTTAAAGTCGACATAATCTCCCACGTTGTATAAGTTTTCAAGTGCAGTGTTAATTGTTTGTTTATCTGTGTAATTTAGTGTTGCCAGATTTGAAACCACCTGAGCCTCTGAAAATAGTTCATTATGGTAATTATCTACTGAGGCAGAAAGGGTTTCAAGTGAATTTAAAGTATAGTTGAACTGAGTATAACTGCTATTAAAATCTTCCACAGTTGGAAAAGAGTTGTATTGAGAAAGTATTGCATTATTGCTTGAAATTTGACTAATTGCATTTGTTTGAGCCTTTTCAAGAGCAGTTAATGCAGTTTCTAATCCACTAAAATCAATTTGAGGATATTGTTGAGCAATTTGATTTCTAATTAATTGATAATAATTTGCGTGTGTGCTTTGTTCTGTACTTTGCGCTTGAAGTAAAAATGATTGAAAATCTTGCAAAGATTCTGAATTCGTTTGCAATGTGGTTAGTAAATCGTTTTGATATACAAAAGTAAGTAAGGGTGTAAGTAGTGTGGGGTCAGTTACTATCGTTCCGCTATTATCATCAATTACAAAAATTACATTTCTTGTATTTGGTTGGCTGCTTAAATAAGAATAAACGAACCAGTAGGAGTTTCCTTGATAATTTATCGGACCGGAATAAAGTGTTTTTGCAGCTTCACCCGAATTAAGATAACCGCCTACTCCATTATTACCCGCAATAGTTGAAACCACTTGGTCAGAAGAAAGCGCTGAAACTTTAATAGTTTGAAAACTAATTAAAAATAACAAGGATAAAATAATTATTAGAAATGTGTTTATTTTATTAATTTCTTTCATATTATTACTATTTAGTATCCATTCTTAATTCTTCAAAATTAATAATGAAGCGATGTTATTAAATTAATAGGAAAATAATCAAAATGGTCAGCAAAACTAAGTTTACCATTATTCTTGTGGGCCCAGAGCACGATTTAAATGTCGGTTCAGTGGCAAGAATAATGAAGAATTTCAATTTCAGTAACCTTTTTCTAGTGCAACCGGAAGCACCAATTGGGTTTGAAGCAATTAAATTTGCCAAACATTCAAATGAAATTCTTGCAAACTCAAAAAAATTTAATACCCTTAAAGAAGCAATAGACTCCTTTGATTTAGTTGTCGGAACAAGTGGAGTTCCAAATCGTTTTTCAAAAGAATTAAAGAATTCTATAATTTCCTATCAATTGTTTGATTCATTGTCCGGTTACAAAAATGTTGCAATTGTTTTCGGAAGAGAATCAAGCGGACTTAAATCAGATGAAATAAAGCTTTGCGATTTAGTTTGTTTTATTCCAACTAGTAAAAAACACCAAATCTTAAATCTGTCTCACGCCGTTGGAATAATTCTATATGAGATTTATAGGAGTATAAATTTCGTAAATTCCAAAAAAATCATAAAAGAAGAATTTTCAAGACA
>JAJXUZ010000069.1 GCA_021782355.1 Microcaldota archaeon
AAATCAAATACTCTTATATCTGATTACCAATATTGCATTTCTTTTTATACAGGTTCTGGTAGTAGGTATTATCATTGATCAAATGCTTACGAATAGAGAAAAGAATATTCGGATGGAAAAATTGAAAAAATATCCAATGCCACTCCCCCCTCAAATGAAAAGATTAAACCAGACCTTTCATATGAAGAAAAAGTTTACTTGCTTAAAGCATTTCCCGGAAGCGACCCGTGCATATTAGATTATTTAGTAGAAAAGAAGTACAAAGGTGTCATTATTGAAGCAACTGCCTTAGGGCACGTAGCATTACAACCCAGAGAAAATAAGTTCAGCTGGCAACACTCCATTAAAAATGCAATTGATAACGGAGTAGTAATTGGACTTGCTACTCAATGTCTTTACGGAACTGCCAATCCCTTTGTTTATGAAACCGGAAGATTGCTAAACGGATTAGGAACTATTAATTTGAAAGACATGCTGCCTGAAGTGGCATTGATTAAACTTGGATTTTTGTTAGGTCACAAATTATCTACCGAGCAAGTAAAGGAGAAAATGCTTGAAAATCTTGCCGGTGAATTTAACAACAGAATAACTCACAAGCAATTTTTGAATTAGTGATATAAAAATGATAGGAATCGAAGTTCATCAACGATTGAATACCTCAAAACTTTTCTGCAACTGTAAGTTTAATGCAAATGTTACAGAAGAAAATAATATTCAAGAAGATACTGCTCATTTTTCAAGAAAGTTAAGGGCAGTTGCAGGAGAATTAGGTCAAATCGATCCATCAGCAGCCTTTGAAGCTTCAAAAAAATTACAATTTGATTATTTTTCTCCAGAAGAACATAGTTGTTTGATTGAAGAAGACGACAGTCCCCCCAATTCTATTAATCCCGAAGCATTACAAATCGCATTAAAAATATGTTTGGCATTAAAAGCAAACATTGTTGATGAGATTTTTGTAATGAGAAAAACTGTAGTAGACGGCTCAGCCGTTTGCGGTTTTCAAAGAACAGCATTAATCGGATTTAATGGAAAAATCAATACCTCTTGCGGTGAAGTTCAAGTTCAATCAATTTGTTTAGAAGAAGAAAGTTCAACCATTTTAAATTCTAAAGAAACCGGAAAAAGCTCATTTAAATTAGACAGACTCGGCGTTCCTCTTATAGAAATTGCCACCGCCCCTTCAATAAATGATGGCGCTCACGCAAAAGAAACAGCCCACGAAATCGGCAATTTACTTAGAAATATTGGCGGAGTTCAAAGAGGAATCGGAACCATTCGCCAAGATTTAAACATTTCATTAGAAAACGGGAACAGAGTGGAAATCAAAGGAGTCCAAGACTTACAGCTTATGCCTAAAATTGTAGATAATGAATTACTTAGGCAATCAAATTTAGTTTTGTTAGCTGAAAAATTTAAAAAATCAAAAGTAAAATTCTCACAATTCCCTACAATTGTCAACATCATAGATTGCTTTAATTCCCATACCAACTGTACTTTTGCTGCCGTTGCAAAAAAGACTTCCAATACTGCCCTAGCAATTAAACTAGATTCATTTTCTGGAACACTTGGATTTGAATTAATGCCGGATTACCGTTTTGGCAGTGAATTATCCGACCAAGCGAAAGTAAATGCCCAAGTAAACGGCATAATGCACAGTGATGAAGATTTATCCAAATATTCTATTAGCAAACAAGAATCTGATGCAATTAGGTCTTTATTGAATTGTTCAGCTCAAGATGCCTGGGTGGCTTGTTTTGCACCAGAGCAAACAGCAACAAAAGCATTAATTGCAGTTTATCAAAGGGCAAAAAACATCGGCAACGGTGTAGAAAAAGAAACTAGAAGAGCAGACGGACAAATTAATCGTTTTATGCGTCCATTACCTGGTAGCTCTCGTATGTATCCAGAAACTGATGTTCAACCAATTTCAGTAAGCAGTCAAGAATTAAAAGAACTTGAAAAGCAACTGCCAGTTTCATTCGACCAACAAATCAAAAGTTTAATTAATTCCGGAGTAAATCCGCAAACAGCCGAACAAATAGTCAAACAAGGACAAAGTAACAAAATGCTTGAAATTTCAAAAGAATCTGGTGCATCATTATCTGATGTTGCAAATCTAATGACACAGCATCTAACTAGAATTTCAAGAGAAAAGAAAATAAATCCCGAATCAGTTTCTCAGTCGTTAATTATTAATTGTTTGAAGATGTATTCAAGTGGTAAAGTGACTAAAACAGCACTTCCGGTATTACTTGAATCGTGCATAGTTTCTAATTCAAGTGATGTTGAATTAATTGCTAATAAATTCAATCTAAATTCATTTTCAACCGAACAAATCAGGTCACTAATTAAAAAATCTAAATCAGCCACTCCAATAGAAATATTTCAATCAATAATTCGCGAACATCGTCTTAATGTAGATTCAAACGAACTTACTAAGTTATTAAATATTAAAAAATAATCAATTAGTAATACTTTTCTTTGAAGTATTAGTTATCTTTAAGCGTGAAAAAATGGATTTCGATACAGAAGAATTGCCCGATAAATTTTCGAATTCTTTAACATTTCTAAAACCATATTCTCCATATATCGTTGCACTCTTGCTTTTTTCTTTGGTAATATTCGGTTACTATTATTTCTATCCTCGACCAGCTACACTTACAGTAAACGTTTCAGCCTTAGATGGCGGAGTGATTAATTCCTCAATAGAAGTTTTTATCGCAGATGCTTCTGGAAATCCAGTTGGTAGTTCAAACGGAGTAGCAGTTGCAACAAATGGAATTGCAGTTTTTACTAATCTTCCAAGTAATCAACCATTAACTGTAAGTGCAAATGCCGGTCCAAACTACAATTCACAATCAACTCAAATTACTTTAAGTTCAGGTTCTTCTACTTCAGTAAATTTGAATTTGCAAGTTTCAAATAGTTTATCTTTTTCTGCTTGGAACATTCCATCTTCAATTACTTCTGATTGTGCTGGAAATTTCTATGTTACCCTGCAAAACAATGCTTCTTCTCCATTTAGTGCACAATTAGTTTCTTCAGGAGACAGTGCAATTACCAGTTATGTTGATGTTGGTTCAAGTCAAACCAGTCCATCAAA
>JAJXUZ010000070.1:0-2701 GCA_021782355.1 Microcaldota archaeon
TTTAATACTATGGAACCGATTAGATTCAGAACAAAAAAAATTAGAAAAGAGATTACTAATTTTAAAAATCTAATTAATATAAAAGAAACTATTAGGACCAATCAAAAAGTTACTGAATTAAAAAAAGAAGTTGGACCGGTATTATTTTCTCCTAATGATTATGGTAAATTAAAAGAAACCCTAAAAGATGGAAAAGTAATTCCAATTTATTTAAAATATAGGCACTTGTTTGAAAACAATATTGGTTCAAATTTACTTGAAAGCTCTAAAGAATACCAGATACTTAAAGGAAAACAGCTCGTAAATTCCCTTAATACGATTAATCAAGTAATTAGAAGAGCGGGTGCGAATAATTACGAACCGTCCAAACTTCTTGATTGGACATCTAAAATGAGAGAAATTCACGGAAATGGAAAAGAAGACATCGCAGATTTGCTTGCAATTAGTCATAAAATTTATGCTAAAGGAACCAGTAAAGATGATTTGAAACAAAGATTATACTCAATTGAAAGTAATATTGCTAAAATTAATCAAAGGAATGAAGAATTCTTAAAATCATCAAAAGCTAAAGAAAACCTCAATCTAAACTATTTACCAAGAACAATGGCAGTAGCATTAAGAAATTACCAAACTAAAAGAACAAAAATACCAAAAATAGATTATTTTAAAAAACACGAAAGTAATTTCATAAATGCATTTAATAATGGAGGAGGGGCTAACGATAAAGTTTTAGATTTTAATGCATTGGTAGCAGTTCATTTAACCGATTATCTTCCAAAAAATGGAATAATTAAACCATTAGGAAGATATAGTGACTATCAACCAAGAGAAACTACGCATTTTGCACTTAATGGCATAGCCTCTCCATTTATGCTTAATGGCAGTCAAAATAAACAAATAGCAGTTGTGGTTCCTGTTGAAAAAATAAGACATTGGCTTACTACATTAACTTTTGAAAATTCCTATGGCCACGGAACATTAAAACTTCCGGTTGGCACTAAAATCTTCATAACTAGAGAAAAAGCACTTGAAAATAGAGTTACAGATAAACAAATGCTAGGCAATGCAGAAATCAATATTCTAAATTTAAAAGATAGTAAAATTTTAAAAGTTCCTAGAGGGTATAATTCTATTAATGATAGGTTTGATTATGAAAATCTCTCATTGTTTCATCGAGCACTATACCATAAGTTAACAGAAATGAATTATCCAGTAATAATTAGATCTGGTTTTATAGACAGGGAATATTATGGTTATAATAAAAATCGTAACTGGATAGACAGCAAACTTAGAAACTCGATAATTACTAAATTCAAAGGAACAAAAGGATTAGAAACTAAAAGAAGGGGATTAACTGGATTTTACGCAGGAATTCAAGAACCGGAAAACATGCACAAGCTAATTGAACAGATTAAAGAAAAGAAAATAACTTTAGAAACACTCCAACTATTTAGAAATGCAGAAATTTACAATACAGATGTTTATTTAAAAAGTATTGATTCTAAAAAAAGACAAATTGAATCTATTCAGAATAAAATTAATAATGGAGAATCAGATGAAGCAAACAACAGAAAAGAACTTAAAAGACAACTTGAAGTCTTAAATACAATGCTAAAAACTCGAGAACTTGCAATGCAAGTAAACGAATTGGTTGGAAATAAAGGTATTGCGGGTTTAATGAAATCGGACCAATATTTAAATAGACTTAAACATATCTAGAAATTATTTTTATTTTTACTTAAAAAGTAAGTCTGTATAATAAAATCGGTTTTCTCTCATTATTTGTTCTCCAGTTTTAATTTCTAACTGCTTTTTAAAAATCGGTCCGGAATAAACAAATGAATGAAATTCGCCGTTTTCTCCGCAGGGGTCTGCTGTTTTAGGTAAATCATCTACAAAAGACTGATCAAATTCTCTTCCAGAAAACGATTGATTAATTGCTTTAGTATCAACAACTGCAATTTTAGCTTTATAGTTTAAATCAAAGAATTCTTTTGCAAGCTTTAAAGTATCAATTTTCCATATTGGAAAATGAGCAGTAAAACCTATCTGACTTAACTTTTCTTCTCTCCATACTCTTAAATCTTCTAAGAAAATATCTCCAAAAATACAAATATTCACGCCTTGCGACTTAAATTTAAGCATAGTTTGCGACATTTTCTTTTCATATTCAACATTTGAAGGACTTGTTTTAACATACACTTTTTTTAAAGGAATTCCAATAGTTTCTGCTTGCGCTTCGAGCAACTCTCTTCTAACTCCATGCATCGATATTCTATCGTAATCCAAACTCATCGTAGTAAGTAAACTAACAACGTCGTATTTTTTCTCTAAAAGCACTCGGTGCAAGGCCAAAGTAGAATCTTTACCGCCACTCCATGCAAAAATCGCCTTCTCCATTTTAATTCAATAAACCTTTTTGATTTCTTTTTCCGTATAAATATAAGTAAACGCTTCTGGATGAATTATTTTTGCCAATATTTCCAGCCCGTCAACTAATCTTGGCCCAGGCCTACTAAAACAATTTCCATCAACAGCATAAACTCGCCTATTCTTCACGGCATTAAGTTTACTCCAACCATCATAAGTTTCAATCTCCCAAATCGAGTCAATTGTTTTTTGAACTGAATAACCACAAACTCCTAGAATTACGACTTGGGGATTGAATTCTTCAATTTTAGAAAAATCTATTTTGCAGGAA
>JAJXUZ010000070.1:2711-3073 GCA_021782355.1 Microcaldota archaeon
AATCATTCAAGTTAAACCTACAGAGCTGCTGCCACTATTTGTCAAGGTACCGTCACTTTATTCCATCCACAGATGATTTCCAACGAGCCCCACAGATATTTGATGCTCATTGAGCTTAGTATGTGAAAAATTTTAGAAAAATCTATTTTGCAGGAATACTCGTTAGGTTTGGCAAGCCCATCATATCCTCCTGCTAATTCTACCATTTCCGGCATCCAATGACCCGAATTATACAATGGCTTAAGCCATTCGCAACAAAAAACTCTTTTTTTATTAAAATTACTAGAAATTGATTTTACATTTTGAATTCTTTTATTTAATGATTCTACTAACACCAAAGCTTTCTTTTCTTTATTAATAGC
>JAJXUZ010000017.1:0-10624 GCA_021782355.1 Microcaldota archaeon
CTTTTACTTTTAATTTTCCGCCACAAGAACAGTTTTCTTCTTCTGTTCCCGGAACAATTTTTTTGTTACTAATTGCATTTACTGTTTTTCCACACTGATTGCATTCCATTTTAACTTCATAAAACTCTAATTCTTCAGAAACTAATAATTCAGAAGCCTGACCGCTTACTAACGCATTTTTAATTTGATCAAAGCCATAAGTTGCAAGTCCATTAGTAGAAATTTCTTTCATAAATTCTTCAAGAACCTTTCTTTCTTTAGTTGCTTCGTGTTCAGCTAATATATCGTCCGCTTTACTCATAGCTTCTCTAATTCCATATTCATCAGTATAACCAGTATCCACTACACCTAAGACTTTTATTTGATAGTTTATCGCAGCTTCTTTAAGAAAAGATTCTTTGGTTGGACCGGGTCCGCCCACAATAACTCCCTTAAAGTTCTTTACTTGTAAATAGGAATCCATTGCTTCGGCAATTCTGGAGTAGAAGTATTCAATTCCTTCTTCTCTAAGTCTTCCAAATCTTTGAGAGGATTGTCCTCCCTTGTGCGTTTTTGCGTGTGCAGTAGAATGAACTTGTTTAATAATTTTAATCTGTTTTCCATCAAGAATAGCAACAGTAGCTTCTTTTCCATCAAGCACTACAATCCCATATCTATCTCTTGCATTTACTAATTCTTCAAGAGGTTCTAATACAAATTGAGATTCACATCGGTAGAATTGCACACCAACTGGAACTGGGGGAATGACTGAATAAAGTTCTAAATCTGGTCTTCCTTCAACTTCTGAAATGTTACCACAAAATACTGCCATGCCCGTAGCTGGGGGTTGCTTAAAAGTTTTTAAATAAGTAACAATTTTTTCAAGTGCGGAAATTACATTCTTTCTAGTTGAGGCACTTTTAATATTGGTGGCGGCTCCCGCTTCTTCTCTTAGTTTTGAGGTTACATCACTAATTTGATAACCTGGGGGAATGTATACACTAATTAGTTCGGTTCCCCTTCCTCGAAATTTACTTAACAATTCTAATTGTTTTTTAAATTCGTAAAATTCTTTTGTTCTGTTTGCTTCTTCGTTAGATTCCATATTATGATTATTTCTGCTAGTTTAGATTTTCTATAATTAATTTAGTAACAAAATCTTTTTTATTTCCTATTAATAGGTTTTAGTGATTCTATTCCGTTCATATATGGCACTAAAACTTTAGGAATGGTAACACTTCCATCGGCTTGATAATAATTCTCAATAATTGCTCTTAGTGTTCTTGTAGTTGCCACTGCAGTTGAATTTAGTGTGTGAACAAATTCTTTTTGCTCATCAATTGCTCCCTGTTTACCTATTCTATACTTAATATTGAGTCCAACTGATTGATAATTTGTGCAGTTGCTACAAGATACAACTTCTTTGTATGCCTGTTCTCTTGGAAACCAAGCTTCAATATCTAATTTCTTTGCAGCAACTGTTCCAATGTCTCCAGTGCAAATAGAAACAACTTGATAAGGAATATCTAGCATTCTCCATATCTGTTCGGCATTATCCATTAATTGTTCAAAATACTGCCAACTTTCTGAAGGTTTACAATATACAAATTGTTCAATTTTGTTGAATTGATGGAGTCTAAACAATCCCTTAGTATCTACTCCGTGCGCACCGATTTCCTTTCTAAAACAAGGACTTATTCCTGCCAGTTTTACTGGCAAACTGAATTCATCAAATACACTATTTGAATGCCAAGCTGCCATAGGGTGTTCGCTTGTTGCAATCAAAAACGCATCCATACCTTCAATTTTGTACATTACTTGTTCAAAATCTTGCAAGTCTGTTACTCCTTGATAAACTTCCCTATTCATCATTATTGGTGGATTTACTATGGTAAATCCTTTAGCTGCCAAATAATCAAGTGCAAATAATTCAAGTGCAAGTTCTAATCTTGCCAATCCTCCTGTAAGAAAAGTAAATCCCGCACCGCTTATCTTCGCTGAACCTGCAAAATCTGCCCCTCCAATTGATTCTGCAATTTCTGCATGTGTTGGCATATTTGCAATTGGGCTGGTAGGTTCCTTGAATGTTTTAATTATTTTGTTTTCAGTTGAATCCTTTCCGGTTGGCACAGACGAATCCAATACATTTGGAAGTTTCATTAAATTCTGTTCTAATGCCTTCTGAACCATTTTGTATTCAAGTTCAAATTTTTCAATTTTAGTGGGAATAATAGCAGCTTCAGCTTTTGATTTTTCAATATCTTGTGCCGATGCCTTATCTTTGATTAATTGCGATACTCTTTTAGACACAACATTTCTTGAATGCCTTAATTCATCCAAGTCTGCTTGAATTTTCTTTAACTGAATGTCAAAATTCAATACATTTTCTAATATGTCTAGTTTTTCTCTATCGTTTCTTTTATGCAAATCCGCTCTAATTATCTGGGGGTTTTCTCTAACAAATTTTAATTCTAACATTTTGTTTCACTTCCAATTTACGAGAACCTTAACATTTCACTTCTTGCTTGTTCAAGTTGCATTCTTAAAACATCTTGTTTTCTTTTTAGTGAACCTACCAATGAACTTGAAAATTTAAGTACCATCATATCGGAGTAAATTTTCTCTAAGCTATCAAAGCAATACTGAGCAAATTCCTTGTCATTATCTTTAATTGCTATTTGAATCTGCCTTCTTAACTCTCCTGCGCAATCACACAACCCATCCAAATAAGCAAGCGGGTCAACATCCAATTCTTGATAAGTAGGGACGTTTTGTTTTGTACATATGTTTACTAATGATACCGCTTCAACGAATTCCACTTGAGCAGAAATTGCAGTGTTCATCAAATCGTCTTTTGCAATCGAGTTGAGTTTCATTATTTTTGGTTTAATTTGCTCAATTGTTTTATTTGCATTATCAAAATCTTTTTGATGAAAGAATCTAATTGCAATTGAACATTCTCTAATTATTTGCCTTACTAAAGGTAAAATTTCATCTTGTCTTTTTTCTCTTTCTAGCAATATTTGAGTGATGTTTGCTACGCTTTCATCAACATTTTTAAAAATTTCATTATTTTCCATAACTTTTTTTTCACCCAACAACCTATTTAATGCATTTGAATTCATATAAATTAAACCTTTATTTGAAAATCTCATCGGAGTTGATAAGCAAATGCAACAATCACCAAATCATCCAGTAGTAATTTCTCTTGGGGGTTCTATGCTCTTCTCTCAAACCCAGGGAGGTTTAAACGCTGAATATGTAGGTAAGTTTTCAAAACTTATCGAATCAATTCAAGGAAAAGGAACCCCAATTGCAGTTGTAGTTGGAGGAGGAAGAATTGCTGGAGAATATGTCCGTGCAGTTAAAGAACTTGGTGGAAATGATTTTTATGCTGATAAGTTAGGTATTGACGGAACTCGTCTAAATGCTCTTTTTTTAATTTCAGCATTAGGTAAAATGGCGTATCCTAAAGTCATAACTGATTTAGATGATTCCTTTCACGCTCTCGAAGAAAATTTAATTCCTGTAAGTGGGGGATTAATTGAAGGCATTACTACCGATTCCGTAAGCGTATTAACCGCGGAAAGAGTGAAAGCCTGCAGAGTGATTAATGTAAGTAATATCGATGGCGTTTATGATTCGGACCCATCTAAAAACCCACAAGCTAAAAAATTCTCTAAAATGACTCACGAGCAATTAGTGGAATTGGCAATGGCAAACGATTCAAGAAAAGCAAGAACAAATTTTGTTTTTGACTCAATTGCCTGTAAATTAGCTTCAAGAAGTAACATCCCTATACATTTTGTTTATGGTAATAATTTTGTTGAATTAGAAAAAGCAATATTAGGTAAAGAACATTTCGGTACTGTGGTTGTTGATTAATTAAGATTTAAAAAATCTGCAAAGTTTAATCGTTTAAGCAAAGACTAATTCTTTGCAGATTTTAAATCATTTTTTTATTCTTTTTCTCTGGCTTTTTTAAGTAATACTTTCATTTCAGCCGAGGCAACAGTTCTTCTAGTGGCATCAATTACATCTGGGTTTACTGAAATAGAATCAATTCCAAATTCTACTAATTTTTCAGCAAATTCTTTGTAAACCGAAGGTGCTTGACCACAAATTGAAACCGTAACTCCGTACTTATGGCAATCATCAATCACTTTCTTAATCGATTGATAAATTGCATCATCTCTTTCGTCAAATTCTTCAGCTACAATGGAATTATCTCTGTCAATTCCCAATGTTAGTTGAGTCAAGTCGTTACTTCCAATTGAAAAGAAGTCTGCTCCTGCTTTGCAGAATTCTTCAGCCAAAATAACTGTTGAAGGAACTTCGCACATTATTCCTAACTTAAAGTCTCTGCTTCTATGCAATCCTGACTCTTCGACTAATTCCTTTACTATTTTGAATTCCCTTACTGTTCTTACAACTGGAATCATTAACCACAAGTTTTTCAATCCATATTGTTCTCTTACTTTTTTAATTGCTTCAAGTTCAAGTGCAAAACTTGCAGGGTCTTTGATATATCTAAAGCATCCACGATAACCAATCATTGGATTATCTTCTACCGGTTCAAATTCTTCTCCTCCCGGAAGTGCTCGATATTCATTAGTCTTAAAGTCCGTTGCTCTATATACAACTGGACGTGGATAAAATGCAGTGCAGAATTTTCTTAGTCCTCTTGCCAATGCATCAATGAATTCTTGTTGTTTTCCATCTTTTATTGCTTTTTTAGGATGCATATTTATGTCTGCAATCATAAATTCTGCACGAAGCAATCCTACTCCGTCAACATTCTGTTTTGATACTCTATCAGCCGCTTGACTTTCTGCCAAATTAACATAAATTTTAGTTCCAGTAATTAGGCTATTTCCATTTGTTACAATTGTGCTACTTAGACCAGTTTCCGAAGTATTTTGCGAGGACTTTTCTTTTTTGATCATTCCTTCTATTACTACTCCGGTGGTTGCATCAACGGTAATAATTTGTCCGTCTTTTAATGTTGTAGTAGCAGTTCTACTACCTACTATACACGGAATTCCCAATTCTCTTGAAACTATGGCTGCGTGAGCAGTTGAACCGCCCTCGTCAGTTACAATTGCGACAGCACGTTTCATTGCAGGTACAAAGTCCGGAGTGGTCATTTTAGTTACTAAAACATCTCCCTGTTTAACTTTGTACAGTTCTTTAAGGTCTAAAACAATTCTAACAGGTCCGCTTGCCATTCCTGGAGAAGCAGATAATCCCTTAACTAATACGGTAGAGTTATCGTCATTGCTATTATCCATTGAGTCATCTCCTTCATAATGTTCGCTTTGAGTTTGAGAACTACTTTGAGTAAGATTTTGACTTACTCCTTGAGTTTGTTGAACAAGAGCCGAATTTGTGGAATTAGAGTTTTCTTTTCTAGCCTCTAATGTAGTAATCGGCCTGCTTTGAACAATGAATAAGTTATCCCCTTCTATTGCCCATTCTATGTCTTGCGGGTAATTATAATGTTCTTCAATTTTCAATCCATATCTTGCTAAAGCGATAACCGTAGCATCAGGGATTTTTTGTCTTTCTTGGATTTCCTGTGGAACTTGTACGTGCTCATTTTCGCCTTTAGACCTAATAAGCATAATTTGTTGACTTTGAATTAGTTTGTTTGTAATTTGCATTGATTGTTTACTAACTTCATAATGGTCTGGAGTGATTTGTCCACTTACTATCATTTCTCCTAAACCAAAACCAGCTTCAATTACTATTCTATCGGTGTTTTTAGAAATCGGGTCAACTGTAAACATTACTCCTGACGCATCAGACTGTACCATTGCTTGTACTACGGCGCACAAACCTACTTTTAAATGGTCAAAATTGTTTTCATTTCTGTAATAAATTGCCCTTGCTTCAAAAAGTGACGCCCAACATTCTTTTACTGCCTTTACTACTTTGTCAGAACCCGAAATATTCAAAAATGTTGCTTGTTGACCTGCAAAACTAAATCCCGGCAAGTCTTCAGCAGTTGCACTGCTTCTAACTGCCACTTCGATTTCATCCTGTTCAGTAGGGATTAATTCTACTCCGCAAAGTTTATTGTAAGCCTTTACTATGTCTGCCCGAATGTCATTTGGAACAGTAGCATTTACAATTGCTTCTTTAATGAATTCACTTGCATCTTCAAGTTTTTGAGTATCTTGAACATCAAGGCTGGATAGTTTTTCTTTAATTATTTTGTCAATTCCGGCATTATAAATGAAATCAAAATAAGTTTGTGAACCTACGCAAAAACCATCTGGAACTGGAAAACCATTATTCCACATTTCACCTAAATTTGCTCCCTTTCCACCTACAATATTTGTGTCCTCTTTGCCAATTTCTTTAAACCAATAAATGTTTTTAGTATTCATTCTATCGCCTCAAAAAAAATCATCTGGGGGTATTAACGAATACAGGTTTAAAATAAGTTGCCCAAAGTGCATTGGGTTTAAAATTAATAAAAAGTAATTGGGGGGAAAGAAATCAAATCCCCCCAAAATTAATCAGATTTCTAAAGGTCTTTTACAGGATTACCTTTATTTGCGGCTGGAGCAACTGGAGCTTCTGTTTTAGCTGGTTCAGTTGCAACTTCCACTTTCTTCTCTTCGACCTTCTTCTTCATCTTTCTTCCTGCAACAGAGCGCATAAGGTTTTTAGAGTCGTTTTTAATATCTCGAATTGATACGGTGAAAGTTCCACTTAACTTAATCATTGCTCTTTTGATAGCTTCTTTAAGAACGGGTAAATCCTTTGCAAAGATTCTTGCTCTAAATACTGGATTTCCAGCTCTTACTCTTGCCATTCTTCCTTTTGGTTTTCCAAAAGCACGTTTCATACCTTTTGAAATACGGTCAGCTCCTGCCACTCCAAGTGCGGAGTGTTCTCTGACTACTAAGTGTGGAAAAGTCATTACAGTAAAGAAGTAATTGTCAATGAGAGTTTTTTCCATATATTTGTTTGCTGATTGTCTTGCAGCTTCAAGTGAATTGTCTCTGAAATGAATATCCTTATCCGGAATCAAATCAACTTCAAGATCAAATCTTTTATCAGTACCCATATTGTACTGTCTTACTTTTGGATGAGGAGCTCCTTTTACAAAACTCTTTCTTGGTTTTCGTTTACTAATTCTTGCCCAAGCTTGTCCTTTAATTTCTCTTATAGTTTTGGCCGGCCTTAATCCCATAGAAATATCACCACAAATTCAAATAATTTTTATATCAATTAAAAATAGCCTATTAATGCTACTTACTATTACTAATAAAGTTGCCAAACATACCTTAAAAATACTAATGGTAAAAATTAAACTTTATATTTATTCATCATACTGCGTTAATTATCAAATAAATTGTATGGGTTTTAGTTTCAAAAGCAAAGCCCTTTATATTTGACAAACATATTCTAATTCAATAGAGGAATAATTTTGGATTTATTATCAAGTTTTCTAGCATCATTTACCTTAATATTTGCAATTATCGATCCTTTTGCTAGTGTGCCCATTTTCTTAATTTTAACTAAAAAGTTTAATGACCAACAACGCTACAAAAGCGCAGATAATGCAATTTTAGTTGCAGGAGCTCTTGCAGTTGCATTCATCATTTTTGGTTTATCTATTCTTTCAATATTCGGAATCAGTTTATCCAGTTTCAAAATTTTTGGCGGAGTAGTACTGGGTTTACTTGCAATTGAAACTGTATTAGGAATAAGTTTTGGCTCCAAACACGAGACTACCGACATCAATGTAGCATCAGTAATTATCGGCACTCCCCTACTTACCGGTCCCGGAGTAATTACTTCGGTAATTGTATTAAGTACTCAATATGGAATTTCCATTGTGCTTGCAGCAACACTCTTGGCATTAGCAATATCTTGGATTATAATTAGGAATTCAGGTATTCTCGTAAAAGTATTAGGACAAAACACCATTGAAGTTGCAGCAAAAGTAATGGGTCTTTTGTTGGGAGCTTTAGGAGTTCAATTCATTCGTGCTGGTCTTCTTGGCGCATAGAAAAACCCAACTGTTGAATTATTTGACAACTTCTGCATAAATCATTTTTACTATCGCTAGAAGGTTCGCCACAAGTTTTGCATTTCTTTAATAGTCTGTAATTCTTTTCTGGTTTTTTCAAATCATTAAACAATTCAATTGACGATTCTACCAAATTCAATTTAGTTCCCGGAATTTGGTTTTCTACTTGATTTAGAAAATCCTTTACCATTCCCCTTAAAGATTCATTTGCATAGGGGCATCCTCCCAAATGAAAAGGTGCTGAATTTAACTTTGCATATAATGCGCACTCCATTTCGGTGCTAAATGCCAGTGGTTTAATTCTCTGTATTAATCCTTCTTTGCTTTTAGCGTGAATAATTGGATTACTTTGACTTAGTCTGTCCGTATGTCTTCCTAATAAATTCATAATTAGTGACTGTGCAATATCATCTGCATTATGTCCCAATGCCAATTTATTTGCTCCCACTTCTTTAGCTGCAATATTTAATGCTTGTTTTCTAAAAATTCCACAATAACCGCAAGAATGCAAAGGTCTTGAATCTTTGGTTTTAACTAGGTTATGTCTATTTTCCATTGCGTCATCTAATGTACCGCCAAACAGATTTTTGTAAGAAAATATGTTCAAAGTATAACCGAACTGTTCGCACAATTCCTCTGCTTTTTTACAAGCAACGTTCCTATAACCATCAATTCCTTCATCAATTAATATTGGAGTTAATTCAATGTCTCCAATTTTTTTGCAGATTTTATGCAATGATACTAGCAAACTAGCACTATCCTTTCCTCCAGAAATTGCCAAGGCAATTTTGTCCTTTCTTCTAAAAAAAGAGTATTTCTTATTTGCTTCCAAAATCTTTTTTTCAAACCTAATTGAAAAACAATCTGCACACAAATTTAATCTTGCATAATCTATTTTGATTTGTGATGGTTTGCCACAAACCGAGCAGTTTACAACCGAACTGCTTTCTGAGGCATTTAATTTGATAGTCTGCATACCTTCACTTTACTTTTTTTATTTTTTACTATGTTTCAAATAGCTATATATCGTCGGTATAAGTGATAAGACTACTACGATAACTACAATTAGTACTGCGTAATTCTGTACATTCGGAATACTTTTACCTAAGAAATATCCCAAAAGCAATCCGCTTACTACCCAACCAAATGCTCCAATTACATTGTAAATAAAGAATTTTCTATAAGGCATAGTGGCAATTCCGGCTGCAACTGGTGCAAAGGTTCTGATAATAGGAATAAATCTTGCAAGTAAAATTGCCCTTCCTCCTTGAACAGAATAAAACTCTTGAGCTGCTTTAAGGTGTTCTTTTCTGAAAAAGAAAGAATCCTCCTTTTTGTAAAAGTTTAAACCCACTTTATTTCCAAATAAATAACCTACCGAATCTCCCAAAACAGCTGCTGGAAAGAATATTAGTGCAAGATAGAGTAAGTTCAATTGACCGGTGGCAGCAAAAATTCCTGCAGTTACTAAAAGCGATTCTCCTGGTAGTAAAAATCCAAAAAATAAACCAGTTTCACTAAACAAAATCAGTCCCATTCCAAAATATCCTGCCCAAGTAATCCAAGAGGATACGTTGTAAAGTTGCATTAGTGATTGAAAATCTAGTCCGCTCATTTCATTCAACAATTTTAAAATTATTCAAAGAAGTGAAATACCCTATTAGCCACCATAAATAATTCCTAACAATTCCACATTATCATTTTCTTTTAACTTGGTAGAGGGGTGGCAAATTTTTCCATTTATCATTAATATAACTGTTTGAGGATTAATTTTTTTGTCCTTTAAAACATCTTCAAGAGTGCAATTATTCTCAAATTCTTGTTCAGAGTCTTTTTGATTTATAGTCAATTTGATTTTCATTCTGATATTTCCACTCAACTAATTTAGGGCAAGTTTAAATAATTAAGATTAATGTTGAGGGTTGCTTTTTGATAAAATATTCAAAAATCGATTTCCGTTAAGTATTAAAATACCAAATTCAAAGTTGATTTAAGGTGTTTATTTGCCCAAGCCAAATCATCCAATAAGCATTTTTGAAAAGCAAAAACAAGCATCTACTTCAAAAAAATTATTTGAAGATCACATCTATCCATTACTATCCGAAACAGACAGACTCGATTTAGATTCAACATTTCCTAATTCAATGAATATTCCTATTGAAAAACACCGAGTGCTAAAGGCATTTGCTACTAATATTCTACCTCACGTATCTCAAGATGAAAGATTTTATTTTTTGCGCTTAAATATGAATCACTTTATTACTCAAGAAATACATCCAACATCAATTAGCGCAACCAATGAATATATTCTAAAAAATCTATCTGAAGATAGTAAATTCGTTCTTCTTCAAAATTTAAATTCTTCATTTGATTATCTTTTGCAATCTTCTCCAAAAAGTCTGAAGATTCTAAATAACAGCATACTTTGCAAATTAGAAGAGAAACAAAAATCAAATCTATTTAGTTCTCCCCAATTTCCAAATTTGATTAAACAAATAAATAATTCTTCAAATCAAAGTAAAATAAAGTATTTCGGCTCAAATCATCTAAATAAAATTTCTCCAAAATTCAAGCAAGTTTACTTGAATTTTATTCTAC
>JAJXUZ010000017.1:10634-14086 GCA_021782355.1 Microcaldota archaeon
ACAGTTCCAATGCTCATAATTTACTTTTACTTTCTTACGGGCTTAAGTGGCTTGAATCTTCTTCGGATTCTAAAATCGATTCGAATTTGCTAGAAAAGCAGATTCTTGCTGTAAAAAATACCCTTTCCCAAATTAATTTCATTCCAGAATCAAGACGAGGGAAATTCCTATTAAATTTGTTTGGTAATATTGGAAAAAAGGACTATACTTCATTAGTTCCCCGACAAATCTCCAATCAAATTAAAATTTCAAAACAATTACTCAAAGAATATAATCAAAGTTTATATGGAATAAAACTAATTAGTGAAAATTTCGGTAAACTAAAACCTTCCAACACTTCAGTTTCAAGATTAAATTTTGAAAAAACCGGAAGTGAACTCATTCCATTAGGGGGTAAACTGAACAAGTTTATTATAAGGAAAATAAATGCCGATTCATTTACTGCTTGGAAAAAAGCCCAAGACAATGAAATCTCTATAGAGCCAATTTTAAGATTCAAAAAAACTCCAGATGGAAACTATCGAGTAATTACCAGATATTGTGGAAAGAAATTTTTAGAATTTCTAAACGAACACCCTGAAAGTTACGCTGAGATTTATAAGCAAAAAAAAGAAATATTGGATAACTTGCGTTTCTATAATATCGAACACGGTCACACTCACGAAAACAACTTTGTAGTTGAAATGGAACACAATAAACCAATAGTTCGTTTGATTGACTTTGACCAAGCGTCGATTTCTAAAAAGTATAATTAATAATTTGTCTGAATTTTACTTCTTTGAAGTTAAAAGAATTTATAGTAATCTTTATGCGTTTTATCCTGTTAAATTATATCGGTTAAAAAACACAGAATCAATAAGGTTTAATAAATATATTGTCAGTTTAAATATTTTAAGTCAAATTACTATTAACGCAAATTAGCTTTATCAAAAATATCTAAAAATATCATTCAACAATTTTCAGGGGTAATTCATTATGTCCGCAACTTCACAAATAAGCAAATCTCACGCTTCAACTTTATCTACTCGTTCAGAATTATTAAGACAACGATTAACTAAATGGAGCAAACAACCAACAGTAATTAGAGCTGAAGGTCCAACCAATTTGACTAGCGCAAGAAGATTGGGTTACAAAGCAACCAAATCTTTTGTAATTGCCCGAGTAAAACTCTTAAAAGGAAGGCGTGTAAGAGACCGACCTACTATTGGAAGAAAACCAGGTAGAAATCAAAAAAGAGTAAGTCCAAGCCAATCAAGAGAAGTTTTGGCAATGCAAAAAGCTGCCAAGAAGTTCCCAAATCTTAAACCATTAAATGCATATTTTGTGGGAATGAATGGAGTAAATGCATTTTACGAAGTTATTTTGCACAATTAAATTCAATGGAATTCATTAACCTTTACAGTACCCCCCAAGTTCAACAAAAAGAACTTGAACTTGGTTTTAACAAATGTTTTGTTGAAGAACAAAACTTAACTCATTCTAAAAAGCAAAATGTCCGTGTAAAGGTTTTATCAGCATCTAACTGTCAACTTTTAATTAAACAATTGAATTCTCCTATTTCTAATTCTATAATCTTAGTAACTCCATTTAGTCAAAGCGGATTTTTCAAAGAAGAAGCACTTTATGCTCTTGTCGGCTCAATGGCATTAAAAAATCATCCAATTTCATTTCATCTTCCTTTAGTGAACTTATTAGAAAGCCAATCTGTTTTTAGATGTAGGTTTGCCTATCAAGCATCGCGATTTATAGAAAAAGCCCAAAAATATAATTGTCCAGTTTGTCTTACAAGTGGAGCAAAAACTATTTGGCAAGCAAAAAGTCCCTTAGAGCATATTGCAATTGCCCAAAGCCTTTATGGAATTACTAATAGTCAAGCAAATTATTTTCTAAGTAGCGAGCCTACCAACCTTTTAAAAAAACTATGAATTAACAAAAAAAGTGTAAATCAACTTGAAAGACAAAAAGAGATATGTTCTAATAAAAGTTCAATCGCTTGTTAATCTTGATTCCGAAGAGATAAAGAAGGCAATTTATCAAGCCAGCCTAACTTTGTGGGGAGAAGGTGGATTGTCAAAAGCTAATCTTCGCTTTTTAGAATATGATGCCAAAACAAATCTCGCATTAATCTGTGTTAATACCGGTGAGCTTGAAAATACGCTGTGTGCATTGGCCCTTAAAGTAAAATACAACGAGCAACCAATTGCACTTAGAACAATAAAATTATCCGGAACTATAAAGTCACTTGGGTTTAGTCACAAAAAAACATCGTAGTTAAAAACCCCAATTGCTTTAAGAGTTAAGGCAAGCAATTAAAAACACAAAATCACCCCTATATTCTCATATATAAAATCAACTTGATTTTATTTGTTCATCTTTTAATCAGTCATTTAACTAAAAAAATTTTAAAAAAAAAACAAACGGTGAAAAAAATGTACCCTCCATCACAAGCAGCATACGACCGAGCAATTACTGTATTTTCTCCTGACGGAAGACTTTTCCAAGTTGAATATGCCCGAGAAGCAGTTAAGACCGGAAGTACAAGTATTGGCGTTATTGGTAAAGACGGCATAGTAATGGCTGCTCACAAAAGAATCGCTTCTCCTTTAGTAGTAGGAGATTCACACGAAAAAATCTTTCAAATTGATTCTCACATACTTGCTTCATCAAGCGGATTAGTTGCTGATGCTAGAAAGTTAGTTGATTTTGCACGATTGGAAGCTCAGAAACACCGCTTAATGTATAATGAAGAAATACCAATTGAATTATTGGCAAAACACGTAGGTGACCACATTCAATTCTTCACTCAATATGGTGGAGTTAGACCATACGGAGTATCCTTGCTTATTGCAGGAATTGATGGAGAATCAAAACTTTTTGAAACTGACCCATCAGGAGCATTATTTGAATACAAAGCAACTGCAATCGGTTCAGGTAAAAAAGTAGTTGAAGAAATGCTTGAAAAAGAATACAAAGAATCCATTTCTCTTGAAGATAGTTTGGATTTGGTGGTTAAAGGACTTAAGAAAGTTGTTGATTCCAAGCTTAATAGCAAATTAGTGGACATTGCTAAAATTGATAAAAAGAAGAAAACATTTACCATGCTTAGCGATGAAGAAGTAGCTAAACTATTGGCTTAATTTGTTAAATATTGGCAGTTGGCAAAAAATGTCATCGGGAATTGGCAATACTATTATTTGCAGGTACGAAAAGTCTGGGGAAAAATTTGAGATTTTGGTAGACCCCAAGCTTTCCTATGCATATAAAACAGGTGCCAATACTGATTTTTCAAAAGTATTAAGTTTTGAAGAAATTTTCAAAGACGCAAATAAAGGAGAAAGGCAAACCGAAAAAGCAATTAAAAAGGCCTTTTCCACAACTGATGTTTTTCAAGTTGCAAAACAAATTTTTTCATTAGGCGAACTTCAATTAACAGTGGAACAAAGAAGAAAAAT
>JAJXUZ010000018.1 GCA_021782355.1 Microcaldota archaeon
ACTGTAATTGAAAAAGAAGGTCTTGGTGGCCTATGCCTATTGCACGGATGCATCCCAAGCAAAGCGCTAATCCGTGTTGCGGATTTAGCATCTGATATCCGAGAATCCAATGAACTCGGTTTGAACGCACAAATCAATTCACTTGATTTTCAAAAAGCACAAGAGTGGAAAAATAAAGTTGTAAGTCAACTTAATAACGGAACCAAATCTCTTTGCAAAATCGCAGGAGTTCAAGTAATTTATGGGAAAGCGTTTTTTGAATCCGCTCAACAGTTATTGATTGTAACTGAAACCGGAGCAAGTGCTTTAAATTTTGAACAAGTAGTAATTGCAACCGGTTCACTTCCATTCTCAACTTCAGATCTACCCATAGATAGACAGAAAATCATTACAAGCAGAGAAGCTTTAGATTTAACTTCAATTCCAAAATCAATGGCTGTTATTGGTGGAGGATATGTAGGAGTAGAGTTAGCTGAAGTTTATGCAAAGTTAGGTTGTAAAGTTTCAATGGTTGTTCGCGGAACACTTCTTTCAAGTATTGATTTAGATGCTGCAAATGCAGTTGAAAAAAGACTAAAAGAATTAGGTATAGAGATTTATTCGCATACCACTACCAATGGCTATTCTGTAAATGCATCTAACAATGTTTTACTTAACATCATTAGTGACGGTAAATCAGGTACAATTGAAGTTGAAAAAGTTCTTGTTTCAATTGGTCACAAACCCTTTACCAGTGAATTACACTTGGATAAAGCGGGAGTATTATTAGATGAGGAAGGTTTTGTTAAAATAAACTCTAAACTTCAAACGAACGTTCCAAATATTTATGCTATTGGTGATGTATGTTCAAAGCCAATGCTTGCTCATAAAGCTTATAGACAAGCAAAAGTTGCAGCTGAAGTGATTGCGGGCAGAGATGTTGTTTATGACAATCTAACCGTTCCTGCGGTTATGTTCAGTGAGCCAGAAGTTGCTTATGTTGGTATGCAAGAATCCGAAGCAAAGAAATTAGGTAAGCAGGTAATTGTAGGCAAGTTCCCCCATTCTGCACTTGGTAAGGGAATAATTGCAGGTAATCCAGTAGGATTTGTAAAATTAATCGCTGACCCTGACAGCCACGCATTACTGGGAGCGCTTATTGTAGGGCCAGAGGCAAGTTCGTGCATAACCGAACCCACTCTTGCAATTGAAGCAGGTTTATTGCTTGAAGATATTGCCCACACCATTCATACTCATCCAACTATGGGTGAAGCAATTGGTGAAGCTGCTGAAGTTGCATTAGGTCAAGCGGTCCATATGCCAATGAAGAAGAAAACAGTGTAGAATAGATTCACGGAAAATACTTATACATTTGATTGTTTTTTTAACGTTTAAAGTTCCAATCATTTGTTAAGTATTTTTCTTTTTCTAATTTTTTTGCAAGTTGATATTCCGGTTCACTTAACTTACCGAATTCAAAATCTTTATTTTTAGTAAAACTTTTCAGTAGACTTTGATAAACCAAATCAAATTCAATATCTCCTTCATTTTTAATTGAAGTTACTCTTTGTTCTACTGATTTAATCAGTTTGTCACTAATTTTTTCCTTGGAAATTTTCAGAACAGAAAACATCGTAGCAACATCCAGTTTATAGAGAATGGTTCCGTGCTGACAAATGATGTTCGCTCTTCTTGTTTGAGCATTACCACTTATTTTTCTATTATTCACAATTATGTCATTAATCGGTTTAAACTCGGCTTTTAATCCCAGCTCTTCTAATCCGTCTATAATCCAAGCACATATTTGTTTGTAACTTTCAATTATGCCTTTTTCAAACAACTCCTGTCGAGCAATTATGCTGTAAGTGATTTCTCCATCCGAATCGTGATATACCGAACCCCCACCAGTTAATCTTCTTACTACATCAATTCCTAATTCTTTGCATTTTTCCGTGTCTACTTCATCAGTCATTGATTGATGATAGCCAATGGTAACACAGGAAGGTTTCCAAGTGTAAAAACGAATGGTTGGTAAGCTTTCATTTGAATTTACAAAATGGCTAACTGCTTCATCAATAGCCATATTCATTGCACCAGAGTTCTGGCTAAGTGCAATTACTCTCCATTTTTCATTCATTCTTAATCAAACATCATTCCACTCCTTAGCACTAAGAATTGCTAATGCCAAATCTTTACCTGTAAAACCAATGATAGTAATATTATGTTTAATAGTAATTTTTTCAAAAAGATTGTTTATAATTTCCTTATCTATCAAACAACCATTCAATCCATTTTCCACAATTTCAATTGCATCAGTCGGATAAACAAAAAAGTCGCCGGTAATTTGCAAATCCCTTATCTTTTTCTGATTAATGTTAAATTTAACCCTAAAAAGTTTGCCTTCATTTGCTTTTAATGTAAACGAAAGCAATCTTTCCATTTTATTTCCGTTTAGAGTATTTAACCTATAAAAAGAGAAATTAGTTTTATACTAATTTTTCTCCAGTTTCCAAATTAGTTACGTGAATTACTAATACGGGACAAGAGCGAGCAGCCATTAAGTGTTTTTCAAGTTCTTGTTTGCTAACATCTACGATTATTTCTTGAAATTCTGTATTTTTTACATCAGAGCCAGTTAAGTTTGGTTTTCCGTCCGCTTGCATTATCCAAGCTTCTGGAAAAACAGCTACACAAGCACCTGCTCCTATGCAATTTGAACGGTCAAATTCGATTTTAAATTTAGTCATTGTCTAAGTCAACCTCGTTGTTACAAAAGCCCATTTGTTTAAAAACGATGCCTTTTTTAAATAATAGAATAAAATTAGTTGTTTGACAAACTATTTATATTAATTTAATAAAAGAATTTTAGTAGAATTTTTAATCTACGATTAATTTAACGAATTAAAGTAACTAATAAAATTCGAATAATACCAGTTATTCAAATGGGGTGTTTGATTTGCCAATGAAAGAAAATAATTCTTATGATGTTGTTATAGTGGGAGCAGGTCCTTCAGGAAGTTCCTGCGCTGCATTTTTAGCAACAAAAGGTCATTCAGTTCTTTTACTTGATAAGGCTGTTTTTCCACGCGATAAAACTTGTGGAGATGGAATCAGTGGAAAGAGCACTCGCATTCTTAAAGACCTAGGTCTTTCAAAAGCAGTTGAAAGTCAACCCCACTCCATTATCACTGGAGTGGCATTTTCATCACCAGATGGAACTATGGTGGAAATTCCAATTCCAAAAGGTCCAGATGGAAAAGTAAGTTATGGTTATTGTTCACGAAGAGAAGTTTTTGATAATGTAGTTTTCCAAAACGCAAAAGCAAAAGGAGCACAGGTAATTGAAAACTTCACTGTTACTGATTTAGTAATGGTTGATGGAAAAGTCACTGGAATCAAAGGCAAGACTGCAGATGGAACTGAAAAAACTTTCAACGCCAAAGTTGTAGTCGGTGCAGATGGAGCGAACAGTGTTGTTGCAACCAAACTCGGCGTAAGAGAGGTAAAACCAGAACACTGGTGTGCAGCAATTCGAGCTTATTACAAGAACGTAAAAGACTGCAAGCAAAACATTGAACTTCACTTTGTTGACGGATTAATTCCAGGTTATTTCTGGATATTTCCACTAGACAACGGCATGGCAAACGTTGGAGCAGGAATGGTCCTCAAAGATATGAATTCACAAGGAGTAAATCTCAAAGATGCCACTATGAAAGTTATTACTGACAATCCAAAATTCAAGGAAAGATTTGCAGGTGCATCATTAGTTGGTCAATGGAAAGGCTGGAATCTTCCATTTGGAAGCAACAAATGGCCAGTAGCAGGAGATGGCTGGATTTTAGTTGGAGATGCAGCATCATTAGTTGACCCATTCACTGGTGAAGGAATCGGAAACGCATTGCTTAGCGGAAAACTTGCAGCTGAAACTATCAGTCAGGCAATAGCGGCAAAAGATTTCAGTAAGAACTTCCTTTTTGCTTATGAAAAAGAATTAAGAAAAGAAGTTGACCCAGAATTAAAGAACAGCTTTAGAATGCAAAAACTTGGAAGTCACAAACTATTGTTAAACTTCTTTATGCACAAAGCTGCAAAGAATGCTGAGGTCAAAGAAGCAATTGCCGATACTTTGCTTGATTCGAACAGCAGAAAGAAGTTTCTTGACCCATTATTCTACGTCCGAGTTCTTCTAAGTTAAATCTATTTAGGGACTTTGTCCCTTTCTTTATTTTTTTTTAGTTTATTTTTAATCGAAATATTTTTTTAAACTTATATTTAAATATTTAATCTGCTTAACTATTGAATTGTAAGCTTTATTCTGTTTAATTTTTTAACTAAAAAAATGTTTCGATGTTGAATTTATAATGATAGAAAAAAAAACAGAAAATGAAATTCTAGTAGGTCTTACTACCTCTCAAGCCAATTTATTATTGAAGAAATACGGACTAAATTCCGTTGAAAATCGTTCTAACGTTCTACTTGGAATAATCAAGCGCGCGGTAATTACTCCGATAAATATAATGATTTTATTAGCCGGAATAGTGTCACTAATCATCGGGAATTCCTTTGACTCATTAATCATATTCATTTTGCTTTTTCTGAACATACTAATTGTCTTTTTCCAAGAGTTTAAAGCAGAAAAACAACTATCTTCAATACATTCAAAGCTAGTAACCAACATTTCAGTTTTAAGGGATGGAAGCTGGAGTCCAATTGATTTTGAAAAAATAGTTCCATCTGATATTATATGTTTAAAATCCGGCGATACCATTCCTGCGGATTGCAAATTCGTAAAACTAATCCATCAGCCTATAATTATAGATGATTCGGCAATTACTGGTGAATCTCTTCCAAAAGAATTGCAGATTAATGATTTAGTCTATTCCTCCAGCATTATTCGTTCAGGTGAAGGATGGTTTGAAGTAATTTCAACAGGAAAAAGCACTAAATTCGGCAAATTAGCTTCAATAGTTGAAACTGAGAAAAGTCACGGAAATCTTGAAAATATTGTATTTAAAGTAGGAACTTTCTTGATGATTCTAGGTGGAGTTCTTTTAGTTTTAACGTTCGTTTACTTGAATTTTTACCTTTCTCAACCACTCTATTATTCAATCCTATTTTCATTAACTCTATTAATTTCGTTCATTCCAACCGCAATGCCTGCAGTAGTATCAACCGTTCTTTTAACAAATGCCTATGATTTATCGAAAGAAAATATATTGGTTAAGCGTTTATCGTCGACTTTTGATTTATCTCAAATGCAGATATTAAGTTCTGATAAAACCGGAACCATAACGCAAAACAAACTTGAATTAAAATCTATTGAATCTCTTAACAATAATTACGATGCATTACAATTGGCATTAAGTGCTTGCGAAACGAATTCACCTGATCCAATTGATCAAGCAATAATCAATCAAGCAAATAAGAATAAAGTAAAGCCACTTAAAGTTCAGAAATACTTTCCATACGATTCAAATACGAAATTTTCTTACGCAGAAGTTATGATTGACGGTACTATTCATAAGGTTTGCAAGGGAGCAGATTATGTTTTACTCAAAGCTCCAAGTGAACAAATAAAATCTAAACAATCCGAACTTTATTCTAAAGGTTATCGAGTTATCGCAGTAACGGTAGATGAGATTCCTGTTGGTTTGATAAGTTTATACGATCCCCCAAGAACCGATGCAAAAGACTTTATTTCAAAATTAGTCGGATTAGGTATTCAAATAAAAATGGTTACTGGAGATAGCCTCCCAGTTGCTCAAACAATCGCAAAAGAAGTCAATTTAACTGGAAGTTCAGTAACAAGAAAAGAACTTAATCAACCAGGCGGCGACCCGAAGTTATTGGAGAACAATTCTATTTTTGCCCAGACTTTTCCGGAAGATAAGTATAAAATAGTCAGTTCGTTGAGGAAGAATTACGTAGTAGGAGTTACTGGAGACGGAGTCAATGATATAAGTGCATTTAAAGCGTCCAATGTAAGCATTGCAGTCTATAATGCAGTTAATGCTGCAAAAAATTTTTCTGATTTGATTCTTACTTCTCCTGGTTTGAATCAATTGTCCATTGCTATTAATAATTCTAGAATGTCCTTAAAAAGAATTGAGAACTTTTTAATTTATAGAATTTCAGAGAACATACGTTTTCCTTTATTTATTGTGGCTAGTTTATTTTTGTTTAAGTCTTTAGTATTAACTCCAATTATGGTATTACTCTTAACTGTTGTAAATGATGTGCCGATATTTGCAATTGCAACCGATACAGTAACAGCCTATTCGAATCCTAGAAAAATAAATCTAAAAGAGATATTCTTAATTGCTTCAATTTTAGGCGTTTTAGGAGTAATGTCAAGTTTATTCTTTGTTTTTATATTATTAAAAATATTTAATTTCCCCTGGGTTACTCTTCAAATTCTACTCTTCTTAGAACTTGCATTAACCGGTCATTTTCTATTGTTTGCAGTACATGCAAGAAGAAAACACTGGTATGAAGATTTACCAAGTAAAACTCTCTTAGCAGCTACAATTGGTACACAACTACTTGCAACCATTGTAAGTTTGCTGTATTTCAATATTGATTTTTACTTAATTGTATTGATTTGGGTATTTTCATTCTTGGTTTTCAATTTCAATGACTTTATAAAAACAATTTTATTCAAGGAAATTTGGATATGATGTTTTTTCAGTCATAAATTAAAAAAAATGACAAAGAGAAACCGATAGTACAGATAGTGGAAAGTCATAAAGAGAAACTTTTCAGAAAAGTAACCTTTATGTTCAAAAGTAAAAATCCGTTTATGAATTTTTTGAGCAAAGTTTATCTTATATCTAAAATTATTAAATCCAAAAGAGATTTAATTGTCCATCTTTATAACTGATTATTAATGGAAAATATTCCTAGTGAGTTTACTCTTGTAACTAAAGAAATGGCAATGGGAGAAATAGTTGCCAAATACCCACAAGCAGTTCAAATAGTCCAATCAGTAGGCCTTCATTGCGCAGGTTGTATGGTGTCCTATATTGAAACGTTAGAGCAAGGCTGTTTAGGTCACGGAATGTCAGAAGATGAAATTGATGACTTAGTAAAACGCATCAATCAATCAATTCAACATCCAGTAAAAGAAGATTCCAATCCAATTAAAGTATCCAATAGCGCCTCAGTAAAATTAAGAGAAATATTAAATGAAGATGGAAAAACCGATTGGTTTTATCGAATTTTAGTGGTAAATATCACCGTACCTCCATATATTTCATTTGAACTAGATTTTGCATTTAAACCTCTAGAGAACGACATTATCTTTACCGCAAATGAAATTAATTTTATAATTGACAAATCTATTGTTGAAAAAGTTCAGGGTGCCATAATTGATTTTGATGGATCTAAGGACGGGGTTGGTTTTTCAATAAAGAATCCCAAACTAATTTTAAAACAAGATTCATCGGGGTTTATCAGTGGAATTTAGAAAGAGTTAAAAAACAAATTTACTTTATTTTTTGTATAATTACTTCAACTTTTAGAACCTTAAATTAACTAGCTAAATTTGCAAATTAAAATGAAAGAAAAGACCAAAGTTTTCAAACAATCAATTCTGCCAAACAAATCTACGTTACGTAATACTGAAGTTAATGATAATTATGGAGATAAATTAAGAGATTTTATTTTAGGCGGTCAAGACGGATTAGTAAATGTCTTGGGCTTGGTTTTAGCAGTTGCAAGTGCTACTAATAGTGTTAATGTCGTATTCATTGCTTCGTTGGCCGCTTTATTTTCAGAATCTATTTCTATGGGAGCAGTTGCTTATACTTCCCAAAAAACATCAAATGAATATTTTCAAAAAGAACTTGCAAGAAAAACCAAATTAATCGAAACCCAACCAAAAATTCAAAAGGAAATAGTCAGAACAATCTACAAAGAAAAAGGTTTTTCATCAGTTCAGTTAGAAGAGATTACTTCCGTATTAACCTCAAACAAGCAGGTATGGCTTAATACCTTAATGAAAGAAGAACTCAATCTTTCTTATACAAAAGAAGATCCGTTTACTAGCGCATTAATGGTGGGTATTTCGGCCGTAGTAGGTTCAGCCATTCCTATTATTCCATTTTTATTTGCTCCCGTATCAATTGCAATGTGGTATTCACTAATAATTTCAATTATCACTCTTTTTGTTGCAGGAGCAATTAAATCAAAGCTTACAATTGGAAATTGGGTAAGGGGCGGCATCGAACTTGCAATTATCGGTACAGCATCTGCAATATTGGGATTTGTTATTGGTAAATCATTAAGTATGGTCTAAATTTGTTATTTGGGCGTTTGTAATAATTCGATTTGCTGTATTTATAAGACTAAACTCTAAATTTAAAAAAGTTTAAGTTTTATTCTCTGTGAATTTCTGGTAGGTTTTTGGCGTGTGGAATTAGTGGGGCCAATACTGTTATGATTGTTCCAAAGATTGCTATTGCAAATAATGAGTAACCAAGTGCAACACCTATGGCTGCTGTTGTCCATACGCTTGCAGCAGTGGTAAGTCCGTTAATTTTGTTCTTCCCGTTTTCTTTGATAATCATTCCTGCACCTAAAAATCCAATTCCAGTTACTACATAAGTTGACATATAAATCGGATTGGCCGGATACATCTGAGCAGAAATCAATGAAAACATACAAGAGCCAACTGCCACGATGATGTGTGTTCGTATGCCTGCTGGTTTCTGTCTAATTTCTCTTTCATAACCAATAATTAAACCCGCAATAGCTGCCAAACTCATAAGAATTATTGAATAAATTTGAAAGTCCATTTTTAATTCTTAATCCTTTATCCAATTACTCTTATTAAACTTTATCGAGGAGTTTTGCAATATTTAATTACAATAGTTAGATTTATAGCTGAATTCTTCTATCAAAGAATATTGTCGATGTTCTAAAAGTGTATTAGTTTTACGAATTTAAAGTACTAAAAGGGTCAAAATATGGTTTATGTAAGATATCTTGGACATTCTGCGTTTCATATTCAAATTCAAGGAGTAGAAATTTATCTTGACCCCTGGTTAGATAGCACAATGGAATCTATGCCAAGATTGGTGTCGCCCGCAATCAAATCCAATGAAATAAAAAAAGCAGATTTGATTTTAGTATCCCACGAGCACTTTGACCACTCAGATCCGGTTTCAGTTAAAACTATTGTTCAAAGAACAGCAGCAAAAGTATACGCTCCTCAAGAAACTCTTAATTTATTTGACTTATCATCAAGAAGTTTAAATCCAGTTGAAGTTGGTGCAGAATTCAATGCTTTGGGATTAAATATTTCAGTAGTACCTGCAAAACACTCGAACTGTTTAAATCCAGTGGGGTTTGTTATTAAAGGAGAAGGCAAGAGCATCTATTTTGCTGGTGATACTTATGATTTTTACGATATGGTAAATATTTCCGTAGATTGCGCTTTACTTCCAATTGGCGGAACATACACTATGGACATCCTTTCTTCAATTAAAGCATTAAAGGAACTTAGAACTAAATACGTAATTCCGATGCATTACAATACTTTTGAGAAAATCAAAACGAATGTAAATGATTTTGAATCAAGAGTTAAATCAAGTACTAAAGTGGACCCGATTTTGCTAAATTGCGGACAAAGCGTGCAATTTTAAAAGTTAACCATTCTTAATTATTATGCGTAACTATTTGAATATTGTAATTTTTTTGGAGGTAGTTAATTTATGCCAATAATTGGTGGACGAATTGTTAAATTAGAAGCTGAAAAATTAAACGATGGTGAAATAAGTAAGTTTGAAACTTCGTTCAACTTATCTGATGTTACTCTTGACAAAGATGTCCTTAAGATTTCATATACTACAAAGATGACTTATCACGTTGAAATTGCATCAATGTCAGTAACCGGAGAAGTCTTTTACAAAGATGACGAAAAGAAGTTAAAACAAGTCTATGAAGACTTCAAAAAAGACCACAGACTACCCAATGAAATGGTAGAAGAAGTAATCCAAGCAATTAATTTTGCATCCGGTTCAGTCGGTACCTTAGGTGCATTTGCAATTGGAGTAAGTGCTCCATTGAATATGCCAAGACCAAAATTATCCAGTCCACAAGGCAATTCAAATTCGGCAGGTTAAATTCTCCTAAGTTTTTTTCCTATGAAAATTAGATTGCTCGGCGATTCAACTTTCCCTCTGCTAAATTCATTTTAGCAGATTTTCTATTTTTTTTAAATATAATTGTTTAGTAGTTTTTCTATTTCATTTGCTTTGATAGTTTAAACTAAGGAGATTTATTTATTTTATCTTGTTTATTTTTCTTTATTTGCAATTTAATTAATTAGTTTTTAAAAATTAAAATTAGGTCTAATTAACCAAAAAAATTAGTTAAACAGAAAGTTGCAATGCCCTAAAAAAATAAATTAGGGCAAATTTGCCAAGTTTGGTTTAAAGGTAATTTTTGCTTTCTTGATTCTTTGTTCTTTTAATTAAATTAACCGAACAATGATGCAAGACCGCTGGCTGCTTCGGCTTCTCTGTCTGCTTCACTCTTTTCATCAGCTGCAGGCTTCTTTTCTTCTTTTGCTGCTGGTGCTGCTGAAGGAGCTGCTGCGACTACTGCTGCTTGAGCGATAGCCTCGTCAATGTTTACGCCGGTTAAAGCTGAAACAAGAGCTTTTACTCTTAAGTCATCAACTTGAGCGCCGCTGGCGTTAAGTACCTTCTTCACCGATTCTTCGGTGATTGGTTGTTTGGCTGCGTGTAAAGCCAATGCCGCGTATATATATTCCATTTAGGTTTTCTCCTCCACAAATATTATTTTGACTTTTTATGCACTTTGTTGGTTTGTTGATTTGCTTTCAACCAGTTTAGAAATTGCATTTGCATTTCTAGCTGCCTTTGATACTATCAATGGAGTAGATTTGTCATTTGGTATTTCAGCAAATACTGCCAAATTAATT
Organism: Microcaldota archaeon; assembly: GCA_021782355.1. Taxonomy (GTDB): domain Archaea; phylum Micrarchaeota; class Micrarchaeia; order Norongarragalinales; family UBA97; genus JAJXUZ01. The sequence goes on from JAJXUZ010000018.1 coordinate 10,928, forward strand.
GCATTTCTGTATGCTGTTTGTAAGTCACTCAATAATTTATCTTCGTCAACATTCAAAATGGTAGATGGATAAAATGTTCCATTTTCCCAAGCAAATAAAACTTCTAAACCAACTTCCATTGGTTCAATGCCGAGTTTTGCCAACATTTTAGCTGCTGAATCCGAAATTACTTCTCCTTTTTTAGCAAGAACAGCATCCTTGTCGATTACTACTTTAGTTCCAACAATTTTTGCATTAATTCCTGCTTGTTTAAGTTCAGTTAAAACTGGACCTGGAGCCAAACTTGTTTCTCCTGCTGGTGCAACTAAATCAGTTGGTGCAATCTGTCCGGGTTTAGCCTTGGTTTTGCTTCTACTTTTCTTTAATGTTCTGTATAACTGAAATGGGTCTTGAGTTGATGAAATTAATGCGTATGAACCATCTACCTTTGCCACTAATTCTTTTGCCTGAGGTTTTCCGCTTTCAAGAGCTCTTGAAAGTAATGTTGCTCTTGCGACGAAAATTTCTGCCTTACCCCTTAATTTCTTTTTGATTGCATTGAATTGTCGTGCTGGAAGGTTTTGTAAACTTGCCACTGCAACAACTGGGCTGTTAGATAATGACTTAGAAACTTTGGTTACTACGTTTTTCTTTTCTTGCTTGCTTATTGCCATAGTTATTCACTTGTTTAAAGAATCTTAACTGAAGGTCCCATAGTTGTTTTTACAAATATTTGTGATATTTGCGACTCTGGGATTTTTCTTGTAACTAATTCAAGAACGGTAAGAATATTTTCAGTAATTTCTGAAACCTTTTGGTTTTCTTTGCCCACTGCGCAGTGTACTACTGGTAAGTATTTTCCTTTTGACCTTACGCTAATAGTTGCTCTAGTTCTTGAAATAGTATCATTCAAATTTGCATTTGGCATAATTGGTTTTGGCAGGTTTCCTTTAACTGACAAAAATTGACCCAACGATTTACCTACGCTTGCAATAAGTTGAGGAGACGATAACACCGAATATTCTGCAATTTGATTTCTTTTTGAAGCATCAGTTGCATAAGATGCAATATCTTTTCCTTCAACTACCAAATCTGCTCCAGCTTTCTTTGCATTTAATGCAAGTTCGCCGTCTGCAAAAACAACTACTTTGTTTAATGATGCAGGAAATGGCATTTGAACATCGACATTAAGTCTGTTCTCTGGCTTTTTAAAATCAACTTCTCTGAAGTTAATTGCCATATCCACTGATTGGACAAATTTTCTTTTTCCTTTGGATTGTTCTAATACTTTTGAGACTGCTTTTTCAATAGCAGATTTTTCTACCATATGAGCTGATTCTCCTTTTGTGCTCCCCTCCTGCTAAATTGGCAGTTAAACGGGAGAAATAGACCTTAACAGGCCGACTAACTTTAACTTATTCTATTCTGAACAATTATTATTTGATTGATAATATTTAAATGGGTTGTGTTTTTCAGGCTCAGTTGAATTCTTTGTCATACTTACCCGAATCAATTACTGGGAAAATTTCTTTTGGATTTTCTCCTTCAACAGTAACTCCTAATGATAGACAAGTTCCGCAAGCTTCTTTTACTGCAAGCTTGACAGTTTTTGCCAATGAGGAATCCATTTTTGATTTTGTAATTTTAGTAAGTGCTGGAATTGAAATGTTTCCGATGGTTTTCTTACCTTTAACTCCTGCTTCTTCTTTAACTGGAGTGGTTACGCCAACTTCTTTTTTGATTAATGCTGCCATTGGGGGAGTACCAACTTCGATTTCAAATGTTGCCGGTCTGCTTGAACGGTCCACTATGATTTTTACTGGAACTTGCATTCCTTCAAAATCTTTAGTTTTTTCATTAATTTTTGCAAGAACATCACTAATGTTTACTCCTGCTGGTCCTAATGAAGAGCCCAATGTTGCACCTGCAACTGCTTTTCCTCCATCTACCATTATAGGTATAACTAATTTAGCCAAAATAACCACTTCTCAAATTTTAATCTATAAAGTTAAATCAACTAATTCAAATCACTTCAAAGATTCAAATCAGTAATTTATTATTTGCAGGCTCAATTTTAATAATCTTAGCCACAAGTCAATTTTTACAACTTTTTAAACAAAAGTAAATTAAAATTTAAATATTTTATTAAAAATAAATTGATTTTTTCTTATAATACTCTCTTCTTTTAAGCAATTAGCAGTTATTAATTTGGAGATTTTTAATTGGTAGACCTTTCATTCAAAAATGTATTCGTCAAAGACCGCACTAAATTAGAACTAGCATTGGCTATTATTGCATTATTCGTAGTATCGGTTTTGCTTTTTTATTGGCTAAATTCTCAGAACGCCCCGTCTCAATTTCCAATTAAAACGCCAAGCTCTTCTAATTTAATTAATTATTCTTATTCGATTTTCTCAAAACTATCAAATTCATCCTATCAATTGAATTTAACTTATGTAAACGACTCATCAGGAAACGTTAATGTTACTTTAACAAATACTGCAAACTCAAGTTCAGATTCCGTTCTTCTTGCTATTCTGCCTGACAATAAGAATTATTCAAAGGCAGTATTCTCAACCATTCCAATTGGTTCAAATTTCATACTATCTTCGTTTCCATTTATCTTCGCAATGCCACGTTATCTTCCTGCCGGAAAATCTAGTACATTAACACTTTTTTCTAATAATCAAAACGAAGGAGGATTTGGACAATTTATTGTTCTTCCAACCGATTATCTTTCATTAAATAATTCGAATTCTCAAGCATTTTCAATTAATGATTTACAAAACATTACCTTAAGTCCGCTTGATTCAAATTCATCAGCATTACTTTCTGATTATTCCTCTCAGTCATTTTTAAATTCTCAAGATGTTTCAAACTATCTACCCGCACTTTCTAATTCATTAAATCAATTAAATCATCTAACTCCAATTCAAAAACAACAAGCATTTTCTGCAATATCGTTTCTGTTATTAGATAACAGTACTAATTCTAGTTATTTGAAAAATGCTCAACTTGCTTTGTTTTACTCCAGTTTAGTAAATCAATCAATTTACTATGCTCCTCAAATAAACGAACCAGACAGTTTAACTTATTTGATTTCTCTTTTAAACTCTGCAATATATTCTTCTGGTCAATCAAGAAC
>JAJXUZ010000071.1 GCA_021782355.1 Microcaldota archaeon
AACGTTGTGTTTAATTTTAAGAATGCTCCAGCAAGCATTGCAAACTCTCAAGTCGATTTACTCACTGTTGCAGTACCATTTAGAGTTCCATATTCCGATCAAATAAATAATTTTTATTCTGAAACATTTAGAATTTGTATTTGGAATAGTCAACTTGGAAATAATTAGTTAATTATTTCTTACTTACATTAATTTCTTCTCCGCATCGCGGACACGTGTAAATAAAGTAATTTTCTTCCGGTCTGATATTTGGCGAGCAATTTGCACACATTCCACTTCCGCAGTATGGACAAAAAACTACTCTGGTGCTAGTTTCTCTGCAATTTGGGCACCCCATTCCCTTTTCTCTTGGGATTTCAACAAATTTTACTTGTTCAGCAGGTTGTTTTAGATTATTTGGTTGAACTGAGGGATGTTCACTTACTTTGTTTAATTCTGCAAATAAATCCTTTGAAGAATTATCAAAATGAGCTGCGGTGGGTTGCTTAGGTTGTTCCGGTTTAATTGGAAGTTGGCTTGGACTATCAGTTGTCTTTGTATTTTTATCATCCACTTCAAATAACGATTGGGATTTTAATGGAATAGCTTCTGGTTGTACAACCGGTCCAATTGGACTTTGAACTGGTTCTTTATCAAAACTAACTTTTGGAGGTACGTTCATCATCTGTCCAGTCGGTTTAGTAGAACTTGCTTTAAGTTGAGTATAAACCTCATTTACCATCTGGTCAAATCCTTCCTGTTCAGCAATTTCAGGTGCAGCCTTTACTCTAATTTCCTTTAAGTCTGTAACTTGAGGATTTTCAGTTTCATTTTGCCAGAATTTCTCACTACCAAGTGCTTCTTCTTTTTCAGTTTTATTAACTAAATATAATCTTCTTACTTTGCCTGTAACTGGCTCTTTTTCAATATTTGCCGCAAGATTTGCTGCTACATCAGATATTTTTTCAGGTTCAACTTCACTAGGAGTTAAGATTTCCCTCATCGATTCAACATTAATTCTTTCTTTTTGAGTTTCTAATGAATCGATTTTTTCTACAGAACTGTAAGGGGGAATTGGAACAGAATTTGTTTTAGTTGTTTTAGTATCTAATTCATTTACTTTTCTTATTTGATGTCTATTTTCAGGTTTTTCTTCTGAGAGAATATCTGATATTGGATAGCTAATTTCTACTTTAGGTTTAGTTTGAATTTTAATTTCATTATCCGTTGAAGACTCAATTAAACTTTTTTCTATTAGGTCTCTAGTTTTTCCATCCGAATTAGATTTAATTAAATTAGAATTTGTCTGCGATTCAATTGGAACTTTGGGCTGACTATTCGTCTTTATCTCAATTGAATTCTCTTCAAGCGGATTCTTTGCAATTGGTGAAGATGTACTTTTTGATAGTTGATTAATTTCTACTTTTTGTTGAATCGATGGATTTAAATTTATTTTTTGTGCAGTAGCAGCTTCCATTCTTTTTTTTATTTCTTTATCATAATCGATTTGGTCATTTTTTTTAACAGGTTGATTTACCTTTGTTTCGTTTTGTATTTCCTTTGAACTAATCGAAGCTACTATGGGTGGTTCTACCGCTCTTACTACTGGGGTGGCAACTGTAGTTTTTTGAATTTCAAAGTCTACTCTTTGAATTTTATTTTCTATAGGTTTAGAATTTTCAACAGGTTTGTTTTCCAAAGGTAAAATATTCAAAGATATTTGCTGTTTAGCGTTTTCAACCGTTTTATTTTCAGGAGGTAAAATTCCAGAAGTGACTGCTAATTTAGTAGATAATTTATCGTTTTTAGCTTGAGTAAATGGATTATCTATCTTCTCAGCTTTTAGTTTATTCAACTTTTCTTTAAGAGATTGAGTGTCGCCGTCCATTCTTTTTTCCTGTTTAATCTTATTTTTTGAGATTTAATGAAATTTTAGTGAATTATTCAATTTTTTCCTTTGGCACTTTTTTTGGTTCTGGTTCTTTTGAAATTGCTTGCATTATGTTTATGAACTGCTGACCAATATCGGACATAGTTTCTTCGCTTGCATCAGACTTATTGCCATTTCTTCCAAGTGCATTTCCTTGAAGTTTACTTATTGGTAAACCCAGTTCTAGTGCAGATGACATATTTACTAAAACAAAAGTCCTTAAAAGAACAAAACCTAAAAGACTACATAATAATAATGTAATTGGAAAAATTCCCCCTCTTAAAGAACTTCCAACTACCGAACTAAGCGCATAATCTAAGATTAAAGAACTTCCAACTAATACCCAACCTGCAAATAATGAGTATCCTGCTTTTAACTTTCCATCAAAAACTCTAATTTCTGGATAAGAAAGTCTGATTACTAAATATCCCAAAGAGCCCGCTCCAAAAACAAATGACAGGACAACTAAGGAATTAATAATTAATGAAATGTTGGCGAAATTCAAATTTATCTTCTCAATTCTTTATGTTTTTTAATTATTAAATATGTGGAAACGATATTCTGACATTTAAATTAGAATTACGTCAAATCTTTTGATTTAATTTAACCTATTAACTTTTAAGCAAAAATATTGTAAAGATTTTAAGTGAAAATATGTACGGAATTTCTTATCAAATCTCAATTATAACTTTATTAGCAATACTCGGTTCAATTCTTCTGCTACCTTTTTCCTTAGGTGCATATTTTCTTTATGAATATCTGATTAAACGATATCCAAAAACCTCGAAATTCGTATTCATCTACTTTGTAAGTTTATTTACTTTATTCTTGTTGCTAATCATAGCAGACATCTATTTTGGTTATACTCTGAAATAAGTTGATATTCGTTTTTTATACTTAAAATTACCTTTTGGTTGCATTTAAATTGTTAGTGTTCTTAATAAAGTCGGTAAATGAAAATTAAAAATAACTTAGATGTAGAAACTTCAAAATTATTCTCTACATTTCTATTAGGTGTTTTGTTTTTACAATTGTTTTATCCTCTTGCTTTTGCAAATTCTACTCAATTAAATTCTTCATCGCCTTTAACAAATG
>JAJXUZ010000019.1 GCA_021782355.1 Microcaldota archaeon
ATCTTATTCAAATCTATTTCTAATAAATAATGTATTGATTTTCTAATTAATGTATAAATCGTAACTAATAAATATGCTCCTAACTATTTGATTATTATTAATTTTTTATGATTTTTTATTAAATTATAATTCTTTGAGTTAAACTTATGAATAAAGAAAACAATCCAATTGACCCAGCAATATTTATTTCGATATTTGTAGCAATTATGGTAATTTTTTCCTACATCTATTTTTCAAATTATATTATTTCACCAAATTCAGTTTATTCATCTAATTTAGTAAACCAATCAAATTCTCCTAAAATTCAAATTACCACTTCTTTTAGAGCAATTACTTTATTGGTAAAGCCAATTGCGGGAAATTTAGTATCAATAAATCAAATTCTGCCTCCGGGGGCAGACCCACATAATTTTGATCCCACTCCCCAGGATGCAATAGGAATTACTCAATCAAAATTGTTTTTTTATGATTCAAATAATTTGGAACAATGGGCAATAAATTATGTAAAATCAGACAACCCTGATATTCAAATGATAAGTTTTCAATCTTCAATAAATAGCAATCAAACTAACCCTCATTATTGGTTGAATCCCGTTCTAGCAATGACTTATGTTAAATCAATAACTTCTTCATTAGTATCTGCCGACCCAAAAGATTCGGTACTTTTTTATAATAATGAAAAAATATTTCTAAATCAATTAAATCAATTAAACCAGAGTTATTTTTCTAATCTTCAAAACTGTACTACTCGTTCAGTATTAACCTCACATTCTTTTTTGAATTATTTAAGCAATCAGTATAATTTTTCACAGATTTCAATTGCAGGACCTAGTCCAGATGCAACCCCCTCAATTAGTCAAATAGTTTCTGTAATCAATGTTTCTAAGCAAAACAATGCCCGAGCGGTGTTGGCCGAACCAGACGAAACAATAAATATTGCAAATTCAGTTGCTACTGAACTTTCCATTCCTACATTGTCATTTGATACAATGGAAGTATTAACTTCAAACAATTCAAATTCATCTTACATTGACATTGAAAATCAAAACCTAAAAAAATTAACATATGCATTAGGTTGTAATTAGTATTTAGTGAACAAAAATGAAAATTGAAAGTTCCCCTTTAAGAAAGTTTAATTCACCATCTTCGTTATTGGTTAAATCCCCAATTTTACAAGCCCGAAACCTTTCATTCAGTTTTGATGGTTTTACTAAGGTTATTGATGACGTTTCCTTAACGATTTATGATAACGAATTCATTGGAATTGCCGGTCCAAACGGTGCAGGCAAAAGTACATTGTTAAAGCTTTTAGTAGGTTTACTTAATCCTTCAAGCGGTTCGCGCGCATTTACCTGCAACTTGTCTGAATGTGTAGGATATTATCCTTGCCGACCTTGTATAGGTTATGTTCCACAACAAAACTCTTTAGATGAAAGAAATCTGCCAGTATCTGTTAGAGACGTAGTTTCGATGGGTTTGTATGGGCAAATAGGATTATTTAGAAAACTTTCAGATGAAAACATTTCGCAAATTGACAAAGTAATAACTGAATCGGGATTAAAATCAGTTGAAAATGAGCAATTTTCAAACATTTCTGGTGGTCAAAAACAACGTACCTTTATGGCCCGAGCATTAGTATCTAACCCCCACTTACTTGCATTAGATGAACCAGTAAGTTCAGTTGACCAAAAAGGAAAAGAAGAATTTTATTCCTTGCTTAGTCATTATCACAAAAAACATTCTCTTGCAATAATTATGGTTCTTCACGACCTGTCTGATTTGACTCAAATTACCGATAGGACTATTTTCTTAAAAAATAAAGTTCTGTACGACGGACCGTCTAAAAAACTTGGAAAAGACGGATTACTAAAACTAATGTTCGGAGAAAATTTAGAAAGGTAAAGAAATGTTTGAATTTTTGAGCTATTCGTTTGGTATTCGCGCCTTAATTGGAGGCTTAGCAGTTGCTTTTGCTTGTTCAATTTTAGGTGTATTTCTAGTACTTAGACGACTATCATTAATTGCAGATGGATTAGGGCACGTTGCCTTTGGAGGAATTGCTCTTGGTTTTTACCTAAACATATATCCAATTTATACTGCAATGGCGTCAGTAATAGTTGGTGCATTTGGAATATCTTATATTAAACAATTCAATGTTTATTCAGATGCAGCAATTGGAATCTTTGAGTCAATTGGGCTTGCTGTTGGAGTTGTAATAGTAAGTCTAGCACTTTCTCAACCATCTACTCTTTTTTCCTATCTTTTTGGTACAATTCTAGGTTTAAGTAATAATGATGTATTACTTGCATTAATTCTTTCAAGTGTCGTGGGAATTAGTCTGTTTGCTTTATGGAAAGAACTAATTTCAATTACTGTTGATAATGATTTTTCTAGGGTGGCCGGTTTACCAGTTGATTCATTAGAATTCGTATTTACCTTATTGACCGGTATTACGGTGGTTCTTGCTGTAAAGTTAATCGGAGTTCTTTTAGTTTCAAGTATGATTATAATTCCTGCAAGTGCAGCAATTCAGTTAAAAAGAGAAATAAAACAAACCTTTTTGTTTTCAATACTATTTGCTCTATTAAGTGTAATTATAGGTCTACAACTATCATTTTCCTATAATTTAGCCCCGGGAGGAATTATAGTTTTAGTAAGTATAATTTTCCTATTACTAAGTGTGGTAGTTAATAGACTAAAACCAAACACTCAAAAGAGCTTTTCTATTTCCAGTTGGAAACATAGTGATTAGCAGAAACTATCTAATTTCTGAAAATCTAGATTCCACAAAATCCCAGTTTACTAAATTCCACCAGTTTTTCAAGTATTCTGCTCTTTTGTTTTGATATTTTAGGTAATATGCGTGCTCCCAAACATCCACTCCTAAAAGTGGTATTTGATTGTCTGAAATTGGGGAGTCTTGATTTGCAGTGCTAGTAATAGAAAGACCATTTGAATCAACCACTAACCAAGCCCAACCAGAACCGAATCTAGACATTGCGGCTGCATTAAACTGTTCAGTGAATTTATCAAACGAACCAAATTTCTTATTTATTAAATATGCTAATTCGGAAGTTGGACTACCTCCCTTTCCTACTCCCATCATCTTCCAAAATAATGAGTGATTGTAGTGTCCGCCAGCATTGTTTCTAATTACTGTTCTGATTTCTTGTGGTATAATGTCTATTTTTCTTAAAACTTGTTCTACATCAATGTTTTCAAAATCAGTTCCCATCAATGCTTTATTTGCATTGTCAATGTATGCTTGATGATGTTTGGTATGATGAATGGTCATAGTTGTTTCATCAATAAATGGTTCTAAAGCATTGTAATCGTATGGAAGTTTTGGTAATTCGTACATATTTTCACCTTTTTAAAAATGGCAGGAGTTTCCGCCGTGTTTTTTGATATAATCTTGATGGTATTCTTCAGCAGGGTAAAAAATTTCTAATTGTTCGATTGAAGTTACTATTGGGTTTTGAAATTTTTTAGACTTTTCCAATGATTTTTTTGATAACTCTGCCAGTTCCTTTTGTTCGGCATTATTATAAAATATTATTGAACGATATTGACTACCATAATCTGGACCCTGTCTATTTACCGTTGTTGGGTCGTGACTATTCCAAAAAACATTCAGTAATTCTTGATAAGAAATGACTTTAGGGTCAAATTCAACTTCAACCGATTCTGCGTGTCCAGTTAGACCCGTGCAAACCATTAGATAGTTCGGATTTTTAATGTGGCCACCAGCATAACCTACCGTAGTAGATACCACTCCTTTTAATTTTGAAAATAAATCTTCTACTCCCCAAAAACATCCTTCTGCAAATACGGCTTTTTGGGTGCTTTTTTTAGTTTGGCTAGTTTTATTCATATTGCTTGTAATTGTTTTTTTTAGATTATTGGAACGTTTATTAAGAAACAATAAATTAATAATTAAATAATTATCTTTATTCATTAAAGTTGTTATTCTTTAATACCTTACAATAAATTCGGTTCTTTTGTCTTAAATAATATATTCTATCAAATGAATATTTCTGGTGATTTTATATGGTTAGTGGTATGGTTGAAGTTTTAGGTTTAATTGCAGGTTTCTTCACTACTGTTGCTTTTATTCCCCAAGCTCTTAAAAGTTGGAAATCAAAAAGCTCAAAGGATATGTCGTGGGGTTGGATAATTCTAGTAACTATTGGAGTATTTCTATGGTTAGTTTATGGGATATTGGCAAATGATGTTCCAGTTATTGCAGCCAACTTTTTCACTGAGCTTTTCGCATTATCTGTATTATTTGCAAAACTCAAATTTGGCTAAATATAGCTTATTCATATCTTAATGCTTCAACTGGATTGAGTTTAGATGCTTGTCTTGATGGGAAATATCCCGCAGCTGCTCCAATTACTGTTGAAAATATAAGTGCAAAGATGATGAGGGTGTAGGATACTGATACTGCCAAACCCCCTCCTCTTGGTCCCAAACTTATGGAAACTCCCAAAAGTGAAAGCGATGAAGATAATAGGATACTAACTATAATTCCAATTATTCCTCCTGATAGTCCAAGCAAACTTGATTCAATTAAGAATAATCTTGAAATTTCCCAACTGGATGCTCCAAGGGCTTTATAAATTCCAATCTGTCTTGTTCTTTCTAATACGGTCATAAACATTGTATTTGATATTCCAATTGCTCCAACCAACAAAGAAATTGCTGCAATTAATGCCAAAAATAATGCTACGCCCGATGTTACTGACTGCACTCTTTGTTGAATGGACTGTGAAGCAGTTACAGTAAAGTCTTGATTATTTTGAGTATCGTGTCTTGAATTGATTAGTCTATTTGTAAGAAGAGTTTGTGTGGTATTAAGCAAAGTTAGGTCCTGAACATAGGCGTAAATAATACTGAACTGGTTTTGCTGAAAATTCAATAAGTTTCTGGCACTTGAAGTTGTTATTAGGATAGAACTATCATCTCCTCCGCCTGTTCCACTTTGAGCTAAAATTCCTACTACGGTAAATGGAATATTATTTAATTGAATGGTAGAGCCAATGGGTATTTGAGTTTTAAAATACTGATAAGCAATATTGTAACCGATGACTGCCGAGTAAGAATCACTTGAAGTTAGAAATCTTCCCGAACCCATTGAATCTGAGGTGAAAAAGTCAAGATATTTGTTCGGGTCAATACCTTTAATTCCAACTGAAGTATTTTCGTCCCTATATATCATCGTAACTCTTCCGCTAACCACTCCCATCGTTTCATTAATATTAGAAACCAAACTCACTTGTTCCAAATCGTTAGTGGTGAGGTTTTGAGCGTTTGTAGTTTGAGCTCCACCGCCAAAACTCCCACCAAATCCACCTGCCCTGCTAAAACCAGGAGAAATTGTAATCAAGTTAGCTCCAAGACCGGAAAGAGAATTCTGTACATTTTGTTGTAATGCACTGCCTAAAGAAAGAATCATCAATACTGCTGCCACTCCTATAACTATTCCAATAATAGTAAGCCAAGTTCTAAGTCTACTTCTTGCAAGATTCATCATTGCCAATTCTACGGAATAGGTGAGTTTCATTTAGTTTTCCTTTATTTTACTTGTTTAGAGTTTTGAGAGAATATAGGAGAGTGTCCGAACTCCCCTTCTCTGCAATTTCATTAAGTTAAGCCTTTTTCTTTGCTCTTTTAAAGAAATACCAGTAAGCAGCTCCTGCAAGAATAATCACTACTACAACAATTTCAACTAAATTGATTGGGCTGCTTGGTCTATTTCTGCTAAATCCACCCGATATTCCAGTTCCTCCACCTAAAACGGAGAAATCAAAAGGAACCTGTTCGGTTTGAGTATTTCTGTTACCTAACGTATCGGTATAAGCAATAATTACTGAAAGATTTCCATTATTGCTTCCCTGACCTGCAACTACTGGGAACGTTGCAACTGTAAAGTCTCCTTTAAGCAAATTACCTAAGAATGTAGCTGAACTTCCGCCGGTAACTGCAATTCCGTTTTGTTTTGGAAGAGTAACACTTACAGCAGATGCTGGATTATTTCCTACATTAGATATAGTTAATGAAAGTGAACCGGCCGAATAACCCTGTACGTCAACTTCGATTTGTGAAGGTCCGCCAACTAAAATTCCATTAGTAGTGGTGTTGGAGATTGAAGTGTTTCCGTTTTCATAGTTATACGAATCAGTTAATGAATATGTTCCCGGGGTTGCTGATGGATTTGCAACTACCATAAAACTAATGTTTTTTGATACGCCAGGGTCTATGTACGGAATAAACATTCCATTAGAAGTTCCTACTGGAACAATGGTGCTTGTTGGTTCATTCCAATTGAAGAAAACAGAATGAATAGTGGCATTTCCTGCATTAGTTAAGGTAAAAACTAATGGTTGAGGATTACCTGGTTGTAAAATAGTTGGAGTTACTGAACTGACAATTAAATGAGAATTGTCAATTATAGAAACATTAAATGAGAAATAAGATTGTTGAGATTGTCCGGCTAAAGTTGTTGAGTATGGTGCCTGTATGGTCTGACCGTTTACACTAATTTGATAGTCAATTGGATTATTTCCATCTGATGCAGTTGGATCAGCGTATAAATCATAGGTAATTAGTGCATTACCGCTTGGACTGATTTCTGGAATTATTCTTGATGCAGATTCTCCTTGTTGTAATGAAAATGGGAAATTAGGCAATAGTGTAAAGTTAATGTTGTTTTCTGGAGAATTTCCAAAATTGTAAAGTTGAATATACGCAGTAAATCTTGAACCTTGTAAGACGGGGTAGGGATTGTAAATTAAATTAGTAATTTCAAGGTTTTGAGCAATAACTGCTTGTGAATTAGTAACAGTTAATGCCGATGTATTTAATGAAAATCCTGCAACTAATGCAGCAAATACTAAAACAACTCCTAAAATCAATTTGTTCTTATCCATATATTTTTTTGCACCTTTTTGCCAATTACTCATTTAATAATTTTTAATCTAATATTTGTCCATCTTTAATTCGAATTACTCGGTCTGCGTGTTCAGCAATTTTAGCATCATGGGTAACTATTACAATAGTAACTTTTTGTTCAAGATTGATTTTTCTTAGCAATTCAAGAACATTTTTTCCTGCAACAGAATCAAGATTTCCAGTTGGTTCATCTGCTAGTATTAATGACGGATCAGTAGAAAGTGCTCTTGCAACTGCTACTCTTTGTTGTTGTCCACCAGAAAGTTGATTGGGAATATGGTCTGCTCTACTGCTCAAATCAACGATTTTTAACAAACTATCTACTTTCTTTCGAACTTCTTCGTCAGAATATTCGTGTATTTTCATCGGAAGTGATACATTTTCCCAAGCAGTCATATTTGGTTGTAAGTTAAACGATTGAAACACAAATCCAATAGTTTTTCCTCTTAACCTTGCAAGTTCATCATCAGTTAAAGAAGAAATATCAATTCCGTTAATCTTTACAGTACCTTTTGATGGAATATCTAATCCCCCAATCATATTAAGCATTGTGGATTTTCCACTTCCCGAAGCACCAATAAGTGCAACAAATTCTCCCTTGTAAATTTTTGCATTAATTCCTTTAAGTACATTAATCGGATTTCCTTCCAAATAGAAAGTTTTGAAAACATCAATTATTTCGATAACTGGCGTTTTCTCGGTCTTTTCTATTGAGTTCTTAGAATTTTTTCTTTCTACCATTTGAACATCTTGTAATTATTTTAATTTTTAAATAATTTTTAATCTGAAGTTTTTACTAACTTGTTTTATTTGGTCTTTTAATCTAACTAGTTATTTATTTACTTGAAAGAGCATATATAGGTTATCTGAAATTAGTTGAAATAAGTATCGATTGATACGAATACCAATTCTTATTTAATTTTCTCTTTAATTATTTTTAAGGTGTTCTTTTGGATAAAAAATATTTACATTACTTGCTTATTTTTTCAATAGCATTTGGAGGATTTCTAATTTTATTTTACTTTTCAAGAAGTTATTCTCAAATTATGCATAACGCAGTAATGCGTCCAAACAATACAATTACTCCATTTAACAACTTTTCTAATTATACTTACATAGTAGTTCCTAATTTGTTTGGCAGACCTCCCGTAGCTACTTTTGATGAAACTTGGTTTTCTCCATTAGTTTCAATAGACGATTTAATTTTCTTAATTAGTGGGCTGGCATTTTTGATAAACGGGCTAATATTATTGAGTTATTTAAATGATGAAAATAAAAAAGAAGCAAAACACGAAGTTTATCTTTCAGTTTTAAGCGGAGATGAAAAACTGATTTATTCATTGATGAAAAAATATGATGGTGAACTTACTCAAAAAGAAATCGCTTCAAAACTCCAGCTTTCCACTCTTAGAACCCACCGCGCAATTAATCGCTTAAGTTCAAAAGGAATTATTTCGGTTGCGTCATTTGGAATGACCAATAAGATATTTCTTAAGGAATCAAAAAATAAAGAAGAGCAATTAACCCAAAATGGAAACTGAACAAATTACACTTAATGAACCGTTAAAACCGAACAAACCCGTAGCAGTAGAAGTGCGCGGAAAGAAAATAGCCTTACTTTTAGTAAACGATAATTTGCTTTGCTTTGAAGGAAAGTGTACTCATCAGGGAGGAGACCTTTCAAAAGGAATGGTGGAGGGAACTACAGTTATTTGCCCCAACCATCATGTTCAATTCGATTGCGTTACTGGTCAGGTTCTTAGAAATCTTCCTTCGGAATATGGTCAGGCCACTTCACTAAGAACCTTTAAAGCAAAATTAACTGACAAAAATAAAGTTTCAATTGAACTTTAAATTTTGTTTATTATTTCTTTTACAAAAAAAGGTAAGTCTGCTGTATTTCTACTTGTAATTAAGTTGTTATCAATAACCACTGGTCGGTCAATATATTCTGCTCCAGCATTTTCTATGTCATCTTTAATGAATTTATTGCAAGTAGCCCGACGATTTTTTATAATATTGGCACTTGCAATTACCCAGCATCCGTGAGACATTGCGCCAACAATCTTTCCTCTCCTATCCATTTCTCTAATCAAACCTAAAATAATCGGGTCGATTCTTTGATTTTCTGCACCAAATCCTCCCGGAATTATAATTGCAGTTAAATCATCGGCTCTAAGTAAAGCAGTTTTTTGAGTAGTTTGAATTTTATATCCCCATTTGCCAACATATTCCTGTAAAGATTGTCCAGCATAAACAACTTCATAACCTTCTTCCATTAGTCGATAATAGGGGTAAATAGCTTGAGCATCGTGAAAATGATCGGAAATTAAAATTGCCACCTTAATACCATTCTGCGATTTTCCCTGTTTGTAGTTTGGCAAGGGCGGTATTGTTCTAACAATTCGTTTTTCTTTTGTCATTTAATATTTACATTCAATCTTTTTATTAATTAAATTTTATTAGAATTCTTCACGAATTTGACTATTATTAATTTATTTATTGACTTAGAGATTAGTAATACTTTAATTCAATTCGACGTTTATTTATAAATTAATTAATGGTGAGACAATGCCCGCAATTTTAAAACGAGAATTTAATATTGATAAGATAATTCAAGAAACATCAAGAACCAAAACCTTTGTTTTAAGTCCAGTAGACAAATTGCCATTCAATTTCATTAGTGGACAATGGGTTAATCTTAGTCTAATTCCCACTCAAGAAAATCCCATAGTAGCTTCAAGACCATATTCTATTGCAAGTAGTCCTGCAAATAATTCATCAATTCAAATAACTTTTAATATTGTTGGTTCATTTACCAATCAATTGGACAAAATGCAAGTTAATGAAAAGGTAATGGTGATGGGGCCGTTTGGTCATTTCAAGTTTATTGAATCAGAGATAAAAAATGCAGTATTTATTGCGGGTGGAATCGGCATTACTCCAATGATGAGTATGGCTCGTTATTCTAATGATAAACAATTAAGTCTTCCAATTACTTTCCTTTATAGTAATAAATCAATTGAATCCGTTGCGTTCTTTTCAGAATTAAACGAATTAGCCAAATCAAATAAGCATATGGATATGGTTTTCACACTAACTTCTTCTGATTCATTGCCAGAAAATTGGAATGGTGAAACAGGTAGAATTAACAAACAAATGATTGAAAAATATGTAAAAGATGTTTCCCAATCAACATATTTCATTTGTGGCCCAATTAAAATGACTCAGGAAATTGCAACGTTACTTAAAGAAGAATTAAACGTCCAATCCGAATGTATCAAAGTTGAAGGTTGGGGTTAATCTTCGTCAGAAAACGAATATTCTATTCGACACTAAGCGTTTATATTCTTTATCTATCTTGCTAATCTAATAAGAAACAACTTGAAAAAAGATTAACAATGTCCATTGTAAAACTAGCATTTTCGACTATTCAAGACCCCCCAAAACCAGCATGGTTAAAGATTAGGCCTCCTTCAACTGAAAAGTTTGAGTCAATTAAGAATACTCTACAAGAAACCGGTCTTCACACCGTTTGTCAAAGTGCCCACTGTCCAAACCAAACAGAATGTTGGAGTGGCGGAACCGCTACTTTTATGGTGTTGGGAAATATTTGCACACGAGGATGCAGATTTTGTTCTGTTCCAAAAGGCGTAAAGGGTGAAGAATTAGATTTGCTAGAACCATTAAAACTTGCAAATTCAGTTGAAAAATGGGGATTAAGTTATGTAGTAATAACCAGTGTAGACCGAGATGATTTACCAGATGAAGGTTCCAATCATTTTGCAAATTGCATTCGAGCATTAGCTGACCGAACCCCCTCGGTGTTTTGTGAAGTTTTAATTCCAGATTTTAAAGGAAATCCCGCACTGATTTCCAATATTGTTAATGCAAAACCCAAAGTAATTGCTCATAATCTTGAAACTACTAAGGATTTGCAATCATCTGTAAGAGACCCAAGAGCAAACTACGAACAATCGCTTAGGGTGTTGAAAATAGTAAAAGAACTTGACCCTTCTATTTACACCAAATCAGCTTTAATGTTAGGTTTAGGTGAAACCCCTCAAATGGTTGAAATGGCATTTGATGATTTAAGGGCGGTTGGTTGTGATTTTCTAACCTTGGGTCAATATTTGCGCCCAAGCCTAAAGCACTTACCTGTAAGTAAATTTATTACTCCAGAAGAATTTGAAAATTATCGGCAAATTGCATTGAAAAAAGGATTTAAGTATGTGGCTGCCGGCCCATTTGTTAGAAGTTCATATAAAGCAGGAGAGTTTTTCATTAAAAGTATAGTTGAAAAACCTTCAACATCAGTTGCTTAGATTTTTATAAAAAAGGTGATTTGAAATATGCCAGTAACTACGGTATTTGAAGGAAGCACTCAAAGAGTATCAGTTTTAGATGATTCGGCTGTTCCTGATTCTCAATTAGATCCAAAATTAAGTAAAGATTTCTTGCTTGAATTATATAAGAAAATGATTCTTTGCAGAAAATTTGATGCAAAAGCAATTGCACTTCAAAGACAGGGAAGGTCGTTTACTTATACTCCCTTTGAAGGTCAAGAAGCAGTGCAAGTGCTTATTGGAATGATGCTTAAACCAACCGACTGGACCTGTCCAAGTTATCGTGAATCTGCACTTTATATTTCAAGAGGAGCAGATATGGGTGATTTGTTCGTTTATCTTAAAGGTCACGAAGACGGTATGGCAATTCCAAATAAAACAAATGACATGCCGTTATCTATTCCTGTAGGAAGCCAAACCGCACATGGACCGGGTATTGCATACGCAAACAAATTAAAGGGAAATCAAGGAGTTGCTGTTGTATTCTTTGGCGATGGAGCAAGCAGTCAAGGAGACTTTCACGAAGCAATGAACTTTGCAAGTATCTACAAATTACCTTGTATTTTTATGTGTACCAATAATCAGTGGGCAATTTCCACTCCTTGCAAAATTCAATACAATGGAGCATCAATTGCTCAGCGAGCACTTAGTTATGGCGTGATGGGTGTTCAAGTGGACGGAATGGACCCATTAGCATTTTATCAAGTTTTTGACCAAGCATTAAAACGTGCAAGAAACGGCGAAGGTCCAACATTAATTGAAGCAATTTGTTATCGATTCGGCCCTCATTCTACTGCCGATGACCCAAAGAAATACCGTTCGGAAGAAGAAGTTGCTACTTGGAGAAAAATGGACTGGACTGGTAGATTTGTTACTTATTTGAGAAACAACGGAGTAATCAATGAGCAAATAGAAGCTCAAGTGGACCAAGAAGCAATTGCATCAGTTGAACAAGCAGTTGCCAAAGCAGATACTTATACCGATTCTCCTGTTCAAATGTTCGATTATGTTTTCTCTAAACCAACAGCTGAACTTGAAAGACAAAAACAAGAATTCAAACAATTTTATAACAAATAATTTTGAAGGGTGAAAAATCAATATGACTTTAATGAGCGTTATTCAAGCAATTAATTCCGCAATGGCCTACGAATTAGAAAGAGATTCAAATGTTGTTTTATTGGGTGAAGATGTAGGTTATGAAGGTGGAGTTTTTCGAGCAACCGACGGTCTACAAGCTAAATTTGGAAAACAAAGAGTAATCGATACCCCATTAGCTGAAGAAAATATTATTGCTACTTCAATTGGTATGGCAGTTGCAGGTTTACGCCCAATTGCAGAAATCCAATTTAGTGGTTTTGTCGGAGTGGGTTACAATCATCTTGTAAATCACGCAGCAAGACTAAGATATCGTTCAAGAGGAAAAATCAAGATTCCTATGGTAGTTCGAGCTCCTCACGGTGGAGGAATTCGAGCACTCGAACATCATTGCGAGTGTATTGAAGGTACTTACGCTCAAGTTCCTGGTTTAGTTGTTGCCACTCCTTCCAATCCTGTTGATGCAAGAGGAATGTTAAGCGCAGCAATTAGGGGAGACGACCCAGTATTGTTTTTAGAACCCACTCGCCTATATCGAGCAGTCAAAGCAGAAGTTCCTGATGGAGATTTTACCGTTCCATTAGGAGAAGCGAAAGTTGTCGAAGAAGGTGACTCAGTAACTTTGGTTTCTTGGGGACCAATGATGAAAAACACTTCAACTGCTGCTGCTGAAGCTAAAAATTCAGGAATCAACTGCGAAGTAATTGATTTAAGAACAATTAGTCCGCTTGACTCCACTGATTTAGTTCTTAAAAGTGTGCAAAAAACCGGAAGATTGGTAGTTGTCCAAGAAGCTCCTAAATCTTTTGGTCCTGCAGCTGAAATAATTGCAAGAATTAACGAAAGAGCATTTGATTATCTTCAAGCACCCCCAATGAGGGTTACTGGCTACGATACTCAATTGCCTTTAGGTACTAATGAAGATTTCTTCATTCCCGACCCAGCTAGAATTCTTTCAACTATAAAGAAAGCATCAAGTTACTAAAAGTGTTTTGGAGATAGGGTGAGTAATTATGGCATTTGTTTTTAAATTTCCAGATTTGGGCGAAGGAGTCCACGAAGGAAAAATCGTACGATGGTTGGTAAAAGAAGGAGATGTAGTTAAAGCAGATCAGGTAATGGCAGAAGCTGAAACAGATAAAGCAGTAGTAGAAATGCCTTGCCCACAAGCTGGAACTATATTGAAAATCTATTTTTCAGAAGGGCAAACCATTCAGGTTGGTTCGGATTTGATGAGATCGGA
>JAJXUZ010000072.1 GCA_021782355.1 Microcaldota archaeon
TCTTTGACGGCGCGAACGCGCTCCGGCTCATACCTCGCCTTCACTTGAACGGCGCGCCGCCGATAAGGAATTTGTTTAAAAACGGCTTCGCCGGGGCTTCGAATAAGATTTTTTTAATGCGTTTGCCCTGATGAGGATATGCTACGTTGAGTATTTCGCGGCTACTTCCTTATCCACCGTTACTGCCCTTGCCAGCGAGCTCTGAACTTGCAAATTGCTCTGAAACCCGCATGATGTATACACAGTTATGTGGCGTTAATTTTTACTATTTTACTTTTTGACATTTAATTTCTCCAAGATAATTGTCGCATAGTTCGTGCCAAGCAAAAGCCTGAATGGCATTAATTGCAGTATAATAATCATATTCGTTCATTGCTGCAGTGCAAAGTCTTACTAGTTGAGCGGTTTTAGATAAAAGCCACTGGTCAGTTAATCTAAGATTGACTGTTTGAGGAGTTACTTTGTTGGGGTCAAAATCCTTTAATATCAACTGTGAGAATTTTGCAGCATTGAATAATTTATTTAGGAAAGTTTGACTGTATTCTACGTCTTTGTATGAAAAAGGTCTATCTTTTGCAACTGCACCTGAGAGTGCAGCCCATTGTCTTAATGCATCAGGTGCGTATTTATTCATCAATACGTCGGGGTCTTCATAATTTCCTGCGCTTTTACTCATTTTCTTTCCGTCTTTACCAAGTACGCTTCCGTTAATCAATACTTCTTCAAACGGAGCTTTACCGTCAGTTAAAGCAAGACATCTAATTATGGTGTAGAATGCCCAAGTTCTAATGATTTCTAATCCTTGTGGTCTTAATGTAGCCGGATATGTTTTACTTGTAAGTTTTGGATTATCTGGCCAATTTGAGGTTGCTAAAGGAGTAATTGAAGAATCTACCCAACAATCACAAGTACTCGTTTCTCCAACTATACTTCCACCACAATCACATTTTTCTTGTTCGTGTTTAGTTAAAGCCGGGTCAATTGGAAGTTGCGATTCTTTAACTGGATAAATTTTACCACATTCTGAGCAATAATAAAATGGAATTGGTGTGCCGTATACTCTTTGTCTTGAAATTACCCAATCATAATCGATGAATTCAGTCCAATCGATTAAATATTGAATAGAGAATGATGGAATCCATCTCATTTTTCTTGCAGCATTTATTATTTTGTCTTTGCTTTCTTTGATTTTGATAAACCACTGCATAGTGGCAAGATATTCGACTGGTTTGTTGCATCTATCATGCACTTTAACTGAGTGCTTGATTTTCTGTTGTTCAATTAGTTTGCCATTTTCTTGTATTTTTTCAAGAACTTTGGTTCTCATTGCACTTATTGAAAGTCCATCAAAATCTGGTCCGGCATTAATTACTTTTCCATAATGGGTAAATGCTTCAATTATTGGTAATTTGTATCTATATATCCACGAAACATCAACCTTGTCTCCAAAACTACAAACCATCATAGCTCCCGTTCCAAAATCAAGTTGAACTTCTTGTTCTAGAATAATGGGAACTACTCGGTTAAACACCGGAACAATTGCGTTCTTTCCTTCGAGTTCCTTTGCTTGTGGGTGATTTGGATTCATAAAGATTGCTACGCAAGCGTGCAATAGTTCTGGACGAGTAGTTGCAATAATTAATGGTTGATTAGTTTCTTGAATTGTAAATTCAATTTTGTTAAATGCAGAATCAAATTCAACATCTTCGGTTTCTGCTTTTGCAATTGCACTTGAACAATTAACGCAGTAAAGTACTGGGTGTTTTTCACGATAAACCAAATTCTTTTCATACATTTTCAATAACGAGTATTGAACTTTTTTGTGATAACTAGAATCTATTGTTCGGTATTCTAAACTCCAATCCGGAGAGAAACCCATAGTTTTCATTTGGTTTTTCATAATCTTTAGATTTTCTAAAGACATTTCTACGCATTTTTGTTTGAATTGGTCTCTTGGCAGTCCCTTTCCAAATTTCTTCTCTACTTTTACTTCAGTCGGAAAGCCCTGACAATCCCATCCTTGCGGGTAGAATACATTAAAGCCCTGCATTCTCTTGTAACGAGCTGCAAAATCAAAATAAGCGTACGAAAGTACGTGTCCCATATGCAAAGCTCCGCTTGTGAATGGTGGAGGAGAGTCAATTGAGTAAATGGGTTTGTCGGAATCAGTTTCTTGGTCAAACTTGTAAATGTGTTCGGATTCCCACTTCTCAATATATTTTTTTGTTAAAGTGGGGTAATCCAACTTTCCTAACTGCAAAAAATTACGCCCCCGGTTTAACCGATGTCCACTTCAAATTCTTTGCAGAACGTTTAAGTTCTACTTGTCTGAGGCATTTTCTTGAACAATAATGTAGGGATGAACCGTCTCTTTTGAAAAGAGTGAATCCAGTTCCGCTTGAATAATCTTTGCCACAAAATGAGCATTCAGTCATAAGTAATTTTCACCACTAAACTTTCTTGGTATTATTTTTAGTTTTAATTGGTTTGGCTTCTCTTTCGGTTTCAAGGAGCATTAATACATCGCCTTTGTTAACCGGACCTTTTACGTTTCTTCGAATTACTCTTCCACGATCTCTTCCTTCTTGAACTTTAGCCAAAACCTGTCTAACTTCGCCAAATACTCCGGTTTTGCCAAGAATTTCAATCACTTCAGAGCGAAAGCCCAATCCGAGAACTGGGGCTGCTGCTTTCTTATCTTCTGGAGTAGAGTTTGTAGAAGTCTCTTCTTTTTTAGTAACTATTTTTTTCTTTCCGCCCATATCTTTATTCGAACTCCTTATGCTTTAGTCTCTTCTTCTTTTTCAGAAGTCTTTTTTGACTTTTCAGCTGAGGGTTTCTTTGCTTT
>JAJXUZ010000073.1 GCA_021782355.1 Microcaldota archaeon
AATAAAAATAATTGAAGAAAAACGGAGAAAATTAATCGAATTAATTGCAAGAAACTGCATTGACCCTCGTACTAAGGCTCCTCATCCTGCATTAAGGATTGAAAATGCATTAAACGAAGCAAGATATTCTATCGATGCTTATGAAAGCGTGGAATCGCAATTAGAAAAAGCAATTGATTCAATTAGAGAAATAATACCAATTAGTATGGAAATGGTAAGAATCAAAGTATCAATTCCCGCTCAATATACCTCTCATTCTTTTAATTTATTAAATGAATTTGGAATGAAAAATCCCACTTGGCAGAATGATGGTACATTAACTGCAGAGTTGTCTATGCCTGCTGGAGCATCAATTATTTTTTATGATAAGTTAAATCGAATGACTAGTGGTAATGCAACTACCAGCCTTATAGCATAAAAAGCCATTTGTTTCTAATAATATTATTGAATTATAATTAAAGACTAGTCAAAAAGTTCATTCGAATAGTTTTCAATTTAAAAGAGTGATTTTATGGAAGACATTATAGTGCCCGGTGAAAAAGTATCCGATTCAGTTAATTTCTCTTCTGGAACCTATGTTGATGGCGGTTCAACTTATGCTTCAGTAGTAAGTTTATTTAGAGACGGAAAGTCAATTGCATTAAAAGGATATTACCTACCAACAGCAGGAGATTTTGTAATCGGAGTAGTTACCGAAGAAAGGTTTTCTGGCTTTGTAATAGATATTCATTGCCCTTATCCTGCAACCCTATCTAATCGAGAGTCACGCGAGCAATTCTCAGTAGGAGATGTTGTAAGCGTTCAAATTGCATCAGTTAATGAAGTGCACGAAGCAGAACTCGTTGAGCCAAGAAAATTAACTGGCGGAAAACTAGTTGATTTAAGCTTTGTAAAAGTACCAAGAATAATTGGTAGAAATGGCAGTATGCTTGAATTAATCAAAAATAGTACCGGCACCGATGTTTTAGTGGGTAAAAATGGCAGAATTTATCTAAGTTCAGGTAATACTAATCTTGCCACTTTAGCTTTAATGAAAATTGATTCAGAATCTCACAAATCTGGTTTAACAGATAGAATAAGCGAGTTTCTTTCTTTGAATATTGACAAATAATTCGTTACGATAAAAAATGGTGATATGATTTATGGCAACAACTAATCCTCCAAAACCTCTTTTCTTAGAGGATGGCAGAAGACTTTCAGGAAGAAATCAAACTGATTTAAGAAACATTTCAATTGAAGTGGGTGTATTGAAAAAAGCATCAGGAAGCGCAAGAGTTAGCTGGGGAAAAAATATTGTATTGGCAGCAGTATATGGTCCAAGAGAAGTAGTACCAAAACACCTTACTAATCCAAATGCAGCAAGAGTTAATTTTAGATATATTATGACTCCATTCTGTTCATTAGAAGAACACGGAAGAAGCGGTCCAAACAGAAGAAGTATTGAAATTTCAAAAGTATTAAAACACGTTTTTGAAAATGCAATATTAATCAATCAATTTCCGAAAACTCAAATAGATATTTCCGCAGAAATATTGCAAAGCGATGGCGGTACTAGAATTTCTGCCTTAATTGCATCATCTTTAGCATTAATTGATGCCGGTTTACCTGTAAAAGACATTATTAGTGGAGTGTCAATTGGTAAAATTGGCGGAAAATTAGTTGTTGACCTTGATAAAGACGAAGACAATTTCGGTGAATCAGATATGCCAGTAGCATTTTCATTGAGAACCGGAGAAATCTTGCTTTTCCAAATGGATGGTATGCTCACTGTTGATGAACTTTCTGAAGGTTTGGATATGGCTTACGATGCTTGCGTAAAAGTCCGCGCAAAGCAAGTTGAAGCATTAAAAAGCAAATATCTCACTCCAGTTGAGCAATCCGAAAGTGTTGAGGGTGCATAAATATGATAATTGACCAAGTACGAGCAAATTTCATTAAAGAAATGATGAAAAAATCAAAGCGTCCAGATAATCGTTCGCTTTTAGAATACCGCCCAGTTAAAGTTGAAAAAAACGTATTAGAGAATCCAGAAGGAAGCGCAATTGCACACATTGGTAGCACCAAAGTTCTTGCAACTGTTAAATTTGATTTAATGGCTCCTTTTTCAGACAGACCAGACGAAGGAGTGTTAATGGTAGGAGCAGAATTTCCTCCATTGGCCCATCCAGACTTTGAATCGGGTCCACCAAATGAAACAAGCATTGAGCTCGCCAGAGTAGTAGACCGAGGATTACGAAGTGCAGAAGCAATTGACCTTAAAGAACTTGGAAAAGTAAAAGACAAAGATGGAAAGGTTTTGGGGGTATTTCTAGACATCTACGTTATGGACCACAACGGAGACTTAACTGATGCTTCTGCATTAGCTTGTTTGGCTGCATTAAGCTGCGCCAAAGTTCCAAAAGTAGATGTTGAAAATTCAAAATTACTTAGAAATGATTTTGTCGGTCCATTAAAATTAAATCGTTCGGTAGTCACAGTTACGTTTAATCACATTGAAGGCAACTTTATAGTAGATGCAACTGATGAAGAAGAAATAGCATCAGATGGTCAATTGACTTTTGGAGTTACTGACGATGGATTATTGTGCGCTGGTCAAAAGAGCGGTTCAATGGGTTTAACTAAAGAAAAAATGGTTGAACTATCAAGAATCGCAATTGAACAGTCAAAAGCCCTAATCAATTCGGTTTAAATCCTTTATCCAATATTAAATTTCATATAAACAGGTGACTTAACAAAATGACTTCAAGATATGGAGTAAGAAAGAT
>JAJXUZ010000020.1 GCA_021782355.1 Microcaldota archaeon
CATCGTAATTGGAGAAAGCAATTATGGAAATGGAAACTTCGGCAGTTTTCTTGATAATTTCCATTTATGGCCAAGAGCATTAAGTTCTACAGAAGTGTCCGACTTATATGATTGGGAAAGTCAAGGGCAATTTATTCACAACTTTACTACAGTGAGTGTTCAACAAAGACAAAAAGGCTATACGTTTAACGGAAATAACTTAATTGGGTGGTGGAATTTAGGTAATAGTAACGGTAATGAAACTCAAACAAACCTTACTTTAGATTTAACTGGAAATTTGAACAATACAGGAACATTAGTTGATTCACCTACAATAATGCCAGGATTAATTGACAATGCATTGAACTTTAACGGAGCAAATCAATATGTTAATGTATCCAACTGGAGTGAGCCGACATTAACGAATAATATTACGATTGCAGCTTGGGTTAATTTTGAAGGAACATTTACTAATGGAGTTTACCCTAGAATAGTTTCAGATTTATCTCCTCCACCATATAATGGGTTCGAGTTGCTATTGGCAGCAAATAATGCAACTGGACACTCAAACGAACTCTATATGCAAACGGGCAATGGAGGAACGCTTGAACAGGTATATTCCACTTCCCCGATAACTGTCGGAAATTGGTATTACGTAGTAGGAACTTACAATGATTCTACTCTTGCAATATACATTAATGGAAATTTATCAAATACGTTTAATGGTGCTAATTTAATTGGTGCGACCGACCAGCCATTGAGCATAGGCTATTCTGTTCCGTTTGGAGGCTATTGGAACGGATTAATTAATGATATAAAAATCTGGAATAGAACATTATCTAGTTCTGAAATTACCAACCTATACAATAATGGAACGCCAACTGGTGCCGGTGGAGAAGAATCGAATTGGACTGCGTGGAGTTAAATTCATATTCCTAAAAAATTAAGTGGAATTTTCTTTCATTTTTTTCAATCCACGAATAAAGTTTGAACGTAAAGTTGTCTTAACCTGACCCGTTCTTTTAGATATTTCTTCAAAGGTTTCTCCTCTTAATCTAGAAAGAACTATTTCTTTTTGAATGGGAGAAAGAGGTTCAATCATTTTTTCAATAAAGAGTTTATTCTCTAGATTTTTAATCTGCCCTTCACTTCTTGGGTCAATTGGATCTACGGTTATCGGAAGCATTGAATGTATTCCCCTAAGATGGTCGAATACTGCTCGCTTTACACTACCAGCAACATAATTGAAAAAATGATAGGAATCAGAATTCCATCTGTCAAGTACTTCTTTTCTTGCTACCGAAATTAGCACCCTTTGACAAATATCTTCTTGGTCTTCTTTAGATAATAATCTACTTCGGTATTTTAAAAGATAATTCACTGCGGGCCGACTATTTATTGCAAGTTCGTTAATATTTTTAGGAGTTGGTTCGTGTTTTGCAATTATAGCGGTAAGTTGTAATTTTTTCTTTACTGCGTTTAGATTTTGACCAGAAATCGGATTCGTTGGTTCTCACCTTAAATTTTAAAATTTTTTGAGTTATACAATAATTTAACTACCTTATAAACATA
The DNA here is from genome assembly GCA_021782355.1 of Microcaldota archaeon. Classification (GTDB taxonomy): domain Archaea; phylum Micrarchaeota; class Micrarchaeia; order Norongarragalinales; family UBA97; genus JAJXUZ01. The sequence continues at coordinate 1,552 of JAJXUZ010000020.1, forward strand.
ATAAAAATATGTTTGGAAATATTACAGACATCATTTATGCGATTATGGCAATTGTAGCTATGTTAGTAGGATTTAGCTCTGCTATTAAAAATGCTAGATTGTCTGAAGTTATTGAAAAGGCTTCTTTAAGAAGATATTTCATTTATTATGCACTTACTATTTCGCTTTTAACTTTACTATTTGAATCATTTGTAGCCCAACAATTAATTCCAAATCAATTAACGATTTACTCTCTTAGATTGATTCATTTATTTTTAGTAATCTCACTTTACTTAACTGCAATTACCTTGCTTAGTTATTCTGAAACAACACTGGCTCCTCAATCAAAATGGCTTAAACCACTTATGCAGATTTCATCGATGATTTACTTATTTTCTTTGCTTGTTACCACTCCATTTGTTGGTACAACTCAACAATATAGAGAATTGTTTTTGATAGTGCCCTCTATCGTAATTTCCGTGGTTCTTTTACATTATGTTTTCAAAAATACCGCAGATAGAATTAACAATGTTTATTTGTCTGGTTTAATTAAAAGTCAGGGAAATTTAGCAACAGGTGCATTGATTACTATTGGAATTGGAGCAACAGTACAAACTTACACACAAAACGGAATATTCCAATTCATTTTCATAATTGCTACGATTTTGACCATACTTGCAATGAAAAGAATTGCAAACAATACCAATCAATACATAACTGATTTTAAGAAAAATAGTTGGCAAACTCAACTTGCCAACAACTAATTCTGTTCAGTAAGCCAATTTACAAACTTTTTTGCTTGAAATCCGATTTCTTTTTCGCTAAATGCATCGTCTAGAATCCTATAAACTTTCCAACCAGAGTTATTAAGTTTTTCATCTTTAATCCTGTCTTTTTCAAGTTGTTTTTCTGTGCTATGAAATGGCATTCCGTCCAATTCTAATACTACTTTTCTATTGGGAAAAGACATATCTAATTCGTTTCCTTGCAGGGTATTAAAATCATTGTAAATTATCTTTTCATTTGGTAGAAGTTCCTTTATTTTTTTAAAAAGAAGAAATTGATGCATCGAACCTAAAACAAAATTATCTGATTTAGAATTGTTTTGAGTTTTGGGTTTTTCAATATTTACTTTTAATATTTCAGAATTAGTTGTACAAGTGAAAAAGCATTGAAATTGTTCTAGATTAGAGTATTCTTCTAAAAATACTTTTGATTTTTCAGAATATTTGTTTGAACAAAAAAGCCCGGATAGTTGCTCCAAATCTTTTGGTTCTCTGCTAAAGAAAGAAAAGATAGCTGACGAGTTAGCAGAGATTGCAGAATCTAAACCTTCAAACCCCTGAGAGATTAGAAGCATATTTAATCCGAATTTCCTACCACCTTGGTAGATTTTTCCTGCAAATGACGTCCAATCTTGTGAGTTTTTACAAATGTTTTGCGCTTCGTCAATTACTACTAAGATTTTTGAATTAATTTTTTTTGTTTGGACATATGAATAAATTTTTCTTAAAAATACTTCAACATAAATCATTTGAGCTTCATTTGATCGAATATCGCTTAAATCAAAGCTACAAAGCTGATTGAGCATTAACTGAAAAGGAAGATGGGTTTTTGAACTAAAAATACCGCTTGCACTTAACGTGTCGATTCTTCTTTTTAGAGAATAAATGCTTGAATCTGGTTTTTTCGAGCTATATATCAGTTGGGAGATTTGCTCGTTTACATCGGCAAGGGAGGGGGGTTTTTTCTGCCAGGTGGATTTAGAATTTTCAAAAATTCCTTTTTTCTCATACGCTTGCATTGTTGCTTTGTTTAGATAATATGCCTGAATATCTCCCATTGCGGGCATCACTCCCTTTAAGATGCTTACAAACTCCGAAGATGCTAAAGATGGACTTAACCCGTTCAATTCGAGAAGAGAGATACTCGTTTTTAATGACGAAAAGCACCTTCCGCCATTTGATAAAACCGATTGATTATATTCTCCGTGAGGGTCGATTATTATTACTGAAAACCCTTCAGAAGAAAATTGAGAATAGATTGATTTTGCAAGAGTTGATTTTCCACTTCCCGAACTACCTACGATTAAACCTAGAATCGAAGGAGAATTTTCATAATTCCAACTTACCGTTCCGTTTAGTTTTTTCCAAACCCAAGGACGATTTGATTTTTTAAGAATTAAAGAACGGTAAAGATTTGGATTTAATAAAACTAAAAATTGTTCAAGAAAATTTACATCCCTTGTAGTTTGATTGAAAAGAATTGACTGACATTGACCTATTTTTATATTTTTAGTTATTTGCATTTTTTTTCCTCCATTTGAATTTCGTATTTTAATTGGAATGAATTTTGTTTCCATAAGCCGTGTTGTTTTCCAGTCTGCCTTTATGCGTTTTAGCCTTTAGAATAAAGGCGGCCAAAAACTCTCGGGGTGTTTTTGGCAAAACGCTTAAAGAGCAGACGGAAGGAAAACTAGGCGAATGGAAACAAAAGAAGGGAAAATTAAAATACGACAATTTTAGGAAAAAAAATGTATTTTCACAATTGATACTTTCATCTATAAACTCAATTATTATTGAATTTTATCAGAATGCAGGTTTTAACAAAATAACTTTTAAATTAAGTGTCGAAAAAAAGCAAGGAATAATACTTACTAACACCAACTGAATAAAAATTAATTTAACTGGAGAAAAACAAACAAATATAAAAACTCAAAAATAATGTAACATAATTAATATGGAATAAATCAAAAATGCAAATAAGAGCGCTTAAGAAATCAAGAGTAGTTCACGGAATCACTGCATATGGTAATCAAAATTCTTTTACCAATCTTAAATCAATATTGGAAAATGGGTTTGAAGGAAGATCACTTGAAAATGCATTCAAATATGACAACTCAGTAAGAGCATTTGGATTTGCCAGAAAATCAATAGGTACGGACTCAACCGAAACAAAAGGAGACAAGTATTCTCTGGAATTTCACAATCCAGAGCAAATAGTAACCCAAACAACTGAAGCTAATACACTTACTGTGAAAAATGCCACTCCAAACCAGATAAAACGAATCAACATCCTTTTATCAACGATGGAGGAAAATGAGATTGAAAGGAAAAAACGATTTTACAACGAAAACCTCAAACAATACAAAATTCCAATTAATTTCATCACCCCAAAACCTAGGTGGGTTGGAATTTACTATAATCAGTTAGAACCTGAACGTCAGCATCCCTTTGGAACACAAGATTACGACTACTTAGAATACAATTTCATAACAAGCAATAACAAAGACAAATTATACAAGACTAAGGATTTAGTTGGAGTCCGAAAACTACCCCGAGAATGGGCAGATGTACTCAATAACATTCCTAATAATAAAGATTCAAGGCAATTAAGCGGGGTAATTGGATATATTATTAGAGGTAAAACTGCAACCAGTATGGCCTATTACCCTAAAGGAACGGACTATTTAAAAGACCCAAGAAGCCCTCCACCTGAAACCGCCCCTGGTCTTGGCTACTACCTAGAATCACTTGCAGTAAAACACCTAAAAGACAAACTAGGAGTTACCCACATTTCCACAAGTACCGAACCCTCCGGAGCAAGAAGAGCACAATTAGGTAAAGTTGGATTGCCGATTAAAACCGTTGTACCAATCAAAGACTGGCTTGAAGGACTTGGAAAAGGAATTAAGACTAGAAGAAAAATCAATTGAATAAAAAACAGTACATACACACCCAAGAAAAAAATCAATCACATAACTCATTTAGGAATTTCTAATCCACAGGAATCTCCTTTTTAATTTTCAATCCTTTTTATCACCAGCAAATTAATATAATTAAAAACATTAAACTAAGATAAGAAAAAACTATGAAAAAAACTAAAGTTAAATCAAAAACAAAAAAAATCAATAACATTACTAGAGGTCAGCAAACTTTCGAATATGTACTTATTTTAATGGGAATAGTAATTGCCGTAGTAATTGCGGTTTTGTTTTTAAAACAAGTTTTTCAGAATAATGTTGCAGGAAATTTGGTTACCCTTCAAGTAAATTCTTATGGTAATCTTTCAAGCGCCGTATTAGGAAACTACTTGCCTGTTGTTCCTCAAAATTATATTTGGATAAATAACATCACATATAATTCAGCATACATAGTCAACAACTCAAATTTAGTTAAAATTAATTATACCAACGGCAATATTCAAACAATTCTGAACACTACGAATACGTCAGCCATGGAATATGCGCTCTTTGACTCTCAAAATAACTTATGGACATACAATGGTTCGGGAATTACTGAAATTAACCCATCTAATGGCTCAATAATTAATTCCAAGGTTGGTTGTTTTGGAGAATTTGTAATAGTGAACAATGAGCTTTGGACTTCGTGCAATAACAACGATTATTTAATCGAATATTCCACTTCGAATCTTTCAATGATTAATAATATAACAGTTAATGGCGGACCGAGTATAACTTCGGTTGGTGTTGTAAGCACGGACATTTATGGAGATGTTTGGTTTTCAACCGGAACAAGTCAAATTGGAAAACTAAACCCGTCCACCAATACCTATCAAATATTCAATGCCACAACATCGCCTTATGGCACTTTAGCTTTTTATCAAGACGATGGGCACGGAAGTATGTTTGTAGCAGCAAATGGCAATCCACAAGTAATCTATCAATTAAACGAATCAACCGGAATTATAATCGGTAACATTACCGACCTTACTCAGTTTGTAAACGCAAGCAATATGGGAGATGTGTCAATTAATCAACTAGGAATAGGAATTAATTACAACCTTCTAGTTTCTGAACAAATTTCAAGTTCGGCCGGACAACCATTTTCTGCAAATACTATGCAAATCTTTAACACTACAAACGAAACATTGATGGATAACTACACTACTCCGGACCAATATGTAGAAATTACAACAGACCCTAATGGAAATATCTGGTCTGGGGGAAATAACGGATATTATGAAAATTCCGGAACAAATGGAACACTTTTGGCAAGTTATCCTTCCGCATCAGGTTCAGTAATTTATCAAGTTTTAACTGGAAAGGATTAAAAAATCAAAATAATTCACAGTAATCAAAAAAGATAAATTTGCAGTGTTAGATACTTGAACCAACTCTTCCTGAAAACGATTGGCCTGGTGATGTGCTAGTGTATTCAAGTATAAACAAATATTATTTTGTAAATTCATCTTAGGTATTCACTGTAACATCGGTATAATATGTGGAATTAACAAATTCCGTAATATCAGAAAATTGCCAACCAAACTTCCTGTTGCTTGGTTAAATTTAAGAATTTTTTACTGCCCGAACCTACGCTTGGTGAGGCATAAAAATTTCCATAGCTATCAGATAAAACCAAACAACTAGCAGTCCAAGTGAATATAGCCAAATATTAGGATTGGGAAATTAGTTCATTTTTACCCTTTTGGCGTAAAGGGGGTTTTATTCTATCTTTAAATAATTAAAACTATTACTAACAAACCGGTTTAGTTCTGCTTTTACAATTTTCGTTTTATCATAGAAGATTTTTGAAATAAACTATTGTTTTTATTATTATTTAGGCAGTTTACTATCGGGTCTAATGTTCCGGTAATTCCTTTTCGATTACTTCTAACTAAAATGAAGAACACTAAACAAATTATTGCAATGATTATACTTGCATAAGCAAAATACGCCGGAATTCCATAATGTTTAATTGATGTGCTTGCGTATGCGTATCTTATTTGATTAGTTGAAGGGTCCAAATAGCTTGCAGTTACATTCAATTTGTAGTAATCGGAAAACAAATCATATGGAACGGATAGCGAACTATTTACTTGTCGGTTGCTTGTCATAGATACGGTAAAGCTTCTTTGGCTTACCACTATTCCAAATGGATTGGATAATACTTCATTTAAAGTTACATCATATTTAGAGGGGTCTCCTACATTGAGCAAGGTAAGTCCGAAATTAAGTGAATCCGATATAAATGAAAAGTTGTTGTCAAGTGAAGAGATGGACAAGTCCATTAATTTCTGATTTTTCTGCAATAAGTCCACTACAACCGGAACTTGCCAGATAACTTGACCGGAATAAGTGGTTAGTTTAATAGTTCCATTATATTCTCCGGGCGAGTGGTCTGGGTCTCCATACAACAGATAAACTACTTGTTGCTGTTGATTTGCAAGAATGCGAATGGTGGTAGATTGGAAATTGAAGAAATCTGATGCTGGTCCGTTAATGTTTAAACTTGCATATACAGGATAAGGTAGAGGATTGTAAACTTCAAATTTACCTGATTTTGTTAATTGAAGATTAATTGCAACATTAAATGGTTTTGCAATTATCATTTGACTTGTAGAATTTACATTAATTGGAAGAGTAGTATTTGTAATTGCTTGGCCAGTTTGCGAATTGGATGTTGTACTTTGATTAACAATAGTTGAATTAAGCGAGCTGTTAGTGCTTTTATTCGAAGTGTTAGAAGTTGGATAATAAATAGTAAATGAGCCACCACCTCCACTTGACGAACTGGAACTAGAACTAGATGAAGAGGAGGAGGAAGTTGTTGAATTAATTTGGTAAATTGATGGAGAAGAATTGGACAATAATCCATTTGTATCGAATGCAAACCATTCAAAAAGGTAGTTACCTGCTGGTAGTCCGGTAAAGTTTACTGAATAAGTATTATTAATCAAAGAAGCGGTGTAGTTGGTATTATTGAAACTTAAATCCACTATACTTAAATTAGATAACGAATATACTGACGAATTAAAGTAATACACTTGGTTTGCAGAGTAATTTGATTGGTTTACCGGAATTTGAGTTAGATTGGTAATGTTTGGTGATTGGTTATCAATTAACGTTTCAGAAAATACGGGTGTGGCGTTTTGTGTTCCACCTATTCCAAAAGCAAAGAATTGATAACGAATTATTGTGCCGTTAGTAATGTTAACGGTTTGAGTTTGATTGCTGTAATTCATTAATCCAGTAAAGTTCTCTTTAGATATGTTTAGTAAAGTACCGTTTCCGTCATCAAAAGCAAAGGTGTAGTTGGTAAGCCCCATAGTTTCGTTCCACAAAACAGAAAACAATACATCATCTCCTGTTTGGGTGCTATTGGCGTAATTGTTGGACCAAATAGGAATGAAACTTGAGTAATTAAGATAATTAAATTCTGATATATTTGAAAAGTTAGAACATTCATCTAAAACATTACATACCGATGATGAAATTTCAAATGTGCCATTACTAAACGAGTTTATACTATAATTTTTAGTTAGATTATTTGAAAGATTGGAAACTGAGAAATTGAAAGAAGGAGTGGAATTCAAGTAATTTACAAATATAGTTGCATTTTCAACTGAAGTCAGATTGTCTGATGCTTGAAAACTGATGTTAAATGAAGAGTTTAAGTTTGAAGAATTTGCAGGAGTAATAACATTAAAGTAATTTGGCCCAAAGTTTTCAAGAGTAAGTGTTTGGTTATTTGTATAACTGCACAGATTTACAAAGTTGCAGGATTCCGTATGCCAATAATATATTCCACTTGAATTAAATGAAACTAAAATAGTTTGGTTGGTTCCGTTTATTGAATTTCCATTAGTCTGGTTTTGATAAACTAAATCGTTTGATGAATTGTAAACATAAAGTGTGCTGTTTGAAATTCCAGTAATATTATCAGCAGATAAGAAAGTGAAATTCTGCAACAAACTAGTTGAATTCTCAGTATTTATTGGAAGATAATTAATGTCCAAATAAGGACCAAAGTCCTCGTAAGTTAAATCTTGACTAGTTGAATTGGTACATAAATCAGCTAAATTGCAACTTTGTATTAACCAATGATAGTTTGCCGAATAATTAAGATTTACCAAAATATTTTGAATGGAATTGTTTGTCGTGGTGTTTATTGTGGAATTTAATAACAAGGAAGTGAAATTGAACAAATAAAGAGTAGTGTTAGCAAGATTAACTACCGGCCCCGATGTTTGGAAAGTAAAGTTAATGGAAGAATTACTGGTATTTGAATCATAAGTTGGTGAAATTAACGAAGGAATAAATGGAGGAAGGTCGGTTGAAGTAAAGTAAGTGGTTGAAGAATTAATGCAATTATCTGCATTATCACAAGTTTGAAGTATGTAATAATAGTTTGAACTGGTTGGAACAGTTAAATTAACTGAATTCTCTGTTCCATTAAATACATTAATTCCGATTGATTGGTTTATCAAGCTATTAGATAAATTAAATATCCAAATTGAGCTGTTGTGAGCACCAGATTGTAAATCAGACGGAATAAATGAAAAGTTTACAATTAATGAGGACTCAATAGAATTGTTTAATGGAGAAATAATCGTGGTTGGTTGAGGATTAATTGAATCTATTTCAAAATAACTAATAGAAGAATTCGAACATAAATTCATAGAATTACAAATTTGAACTAACCAAGAGTAATTTCCAGTTATTACTGGAGAAATAACATAAGAAGTATATGAAGCGTTATTCACTGAATTTGACTGATAAATATAGTAAGAATTACTTGAATTTAGTAAATAAATCGTAGCACTAGAAATGGCAGTTACTGAATCGTTTGCTAAGAAAGTGAAATTCACCGAAGTATTAGAAGCATATGAATTGTTTTTAGGAAGATATAGTATTGTGGATGGAGAAGTGTTTTCTATAGTTAAGGTATAGTTTTCAGGTGCAAAATTACATACATTGTTCGTACATACTAGCACGTTCCAATCCCAAACCCCATTTGGAAGAGTAATTGGACCGAATGAATTGTCTTGAATGGAAGCATTTTCAACATTTGATTGGTTGCTTACAATTGCAGTAAATGCGCCACCAGTCCAGTTTCCATAAAGAGTGGCATTTTGATAATCTGAAAGAATATTAGAAACGCTATAATTGAAAGTTAAATTGTCTGAAAGAGAAGGACTGCCGGTTGAATTTGAATTATTTAATGGAGAAATCAGGGATATTTGGTTGTAATTACTTGAGGGAAAATAGCTTAATTGAATTGAATTTAAAAATGGACCATAATTAATTGAGGTCGAATTCAAAGAAGCCTTGTATTGAACAATATTACCTTGTAAATTAAGGGAAGTATTAGTTGAATTTGTTAGAACATTTGTCCAGTTTGTCCAATTTGATTCTTGCCCACCAATTCCAGTTGGATTTCCATTATTATAAAGAGAAGCAATTTCAGAAGAACTTAAACTGCGATTGAAAAACATTAGATTTGCAATAGAAACGTTTGCTCCATCATTTGAAGTAAATGCTCCTCCAAAAACTAAAGGTTGAGCAGATTGGGAAAGCGAACCGTTTACAGTATCCATTCCGAGTAATGTACCATTAAAATACGCAATTAAATTCGTACCATTATAAGTAAGAGTCATCATAGACCAAACATTTTCAAAATTACCTGAAATATAAGGCATATTTACTGTTCCTGAAGTATTAAACGCCCAGGACCCAAATTCAAGAATGGTAGACGGTGCTTCATACCTTACACTGAATGTATTTCTTGAGCCACCGGCAAATGCAGATAGAAATTGTTCAGTGGGTGCAGTAGAATTTACAGTTAGGTGTGGTTTAACCCACATAGAAATAGTGAAGTTTGAATTACTTACATTAAATTCAGAATTCCAAGGAACAGCAAAGTCTGATTGGTCGACATTTAAATTTGAAACATAAAAATATGCGCTTTGGCCATTAAATGGCGAATCTGAATCTAATTGAAGTGAAACGTTTCCAATATAGTGAGCAACATTTCCATTCCCACTTAAATCAACTGAAGTGTTAGTAACATTCTCGTTATCATTTGAACTTCCCGGTTCCCACCATCCCAATAAACCCGAATCGTTAAATGCATAAGTTTTGGTTCTTACCTGCATAGTAACATTAGTAAAATTATGGATTGGTTGTCCTTGACTTTCCCAATCATATAAGTCGGACACTTCTGTAGAACTTAATGCTCTTGGCCATAAATGGAAATTATCAAGAAAACTGCCGAAGTTTCCATTTCCATAATTGCTTTCTCCAATTACGATGTTGGTTGCAGGAAGACCTGGATAATTGATATTAGCTGTATTTATCAACGAACCGTTTAGGTAATCATTTAATTGACTACCGTTGTAAGTCATCGTCAACATTACCCACTGGTTTAAAGTTGCTTGAATTAGTTTACGGTTAAATGATGGATTGTTACTTCCATTTCCAAAATCAAGTTGAAGAAAATATCCGTTAGGACTGGTATAGTTGTTAACATATTCGTATAAACCAAAAGGAGCAGCAAGGGATTGTTGTTGGTCTGCAAATACTTCGTCTCCATTAGTCGAAACGGGTACAATATATGCCCAAATTGAAGCAGTGAAACTGTTGTTTTCATCAGCCCACATCAAAGATGTTTGGGGAATGTTAATTTCTCCATTAGAAAAGTTAAAACAACCGCCAATAACACAACTTGGATTATAAATTAATGTTCCTGATATTGTTCCACTATTATTGTAAGGCGAATCGTCTTTTGAATCATTTTCAAAGTTCATATCAATTAAAGGAGCATCG